>NVXB01000043.1 GCA_002746425.1 Hyphomicrobiales bacterium
CCCGGAAAACGGCTCGTCCATAAGCAAAATACCGGGGCGCGGAGCAATGGCGCGGGCCAGTGCCACCCTTTGCTGCTCACCGCCCGACAAATGATGCGGATAAAGCAATGCATACTCAGCAAGACCCACGCGCTCCAAAGCCAACATGGCTTCAGCTCTCGCGTTTTTTGATGTCTGAGCGGTTAGCCCAAACATAACATTTTTTAAAACAGTTAAATGCGGAAACAGTGCAAAATCCTGAAACATCAAGCCAATGCCACGCTTTTCTGGCGGCACAAATTTGTTGGGGCCCGAAAACACCTTGCCATCAACCAGAAATTCTCCGGCCTTGGGCCGCTCAACGCCGGCAGCGATGCGCAGCAAGGTCGTTTTGCCTGAGCCTGAATGGCCCAGCAAACAGACAATCTCACCTGGCTCAATTTCGAGGTTGATGTTGTTGATGGCTAAATTGTCACCAAAACGGTGCGAAATATTCTCGAACCGCATTTGCCGCGCAATTGTTGCGCCCGCAGTACCACGACGCCCCCAAGAGGACGTTGGTTTTGGTTGTTGAGGAGGTGATATTTGGTTCATGGCGGGCTTATGGAAATTTCATATCAGGTGATGTCAGTACAATTCAATCTTCATCATCCAGTGTAAGGTCGGGATCCAGTGTAACATCGGGTGCGAACAGATCATTATCAAGCGGGTCTTCATCCTCACTCAGATCAGGATCATCATTCGGAATTGGCATTGGCGTGCCCGGTGGCAAGGCAGCATCTAATAACCCGGCACCCTTCAACTCATCAAGCCCTGGCAGGTCGGAAATGGATTCAAGATTAAAATGATCCAGAAAATCTGGTGTTGTACCATAGGTCACAGGTCTTCCCGGCGTCTTGCGGCGCCCACGCAGGCGCACCCAGCCCGTTTCCAGCAAAACATCCAGCGTTCCCCGGCTGGTCGACACGCCGCGAATTTGCTCAATTTCGGCGCGCGTGGTGGGCTGGTGATAAGCGATGATGGACAAGGTTTCCAGGGCAGCACGCGATAATCGCCGCTGCTCTTCGGCCTCGGCCTGCAACAAAAACGCTAAATCCTGAGCCGTGCGGAAAATCCAGCCATCGGCAATGCGCACCAGATTAACGCCGCAAGTGCTGTAGCGCTGCTCCAGCTTTTGCAGCAAATCGTTCAAATTGGCCGTTTCAGGCAATCTTTCGCGCAAATCTTTTTCAGACAGTGGTGCTTTTGAGGCAAACAGCATGGCCTCCAACATGCGCTCATGCAGTTTTTGCTGATCCATATTCATCATGTGATCAGTTCTCCACTGAGGGGTCTGATGGCTTATCAGGTGCTTTTACGAAAATCGGCTCAAACGCCCCCACTTGGCGCATTTCCAGCAGACCTTCGCGCACCAACTCAAGACCAGCGGAAAACGAACTGGCACGCACGGTCGCTGCCTGCTCTGGACTGGTAAAATACTGTACCAGAAAATCATCAATAGGTGTCCAGCCAGAGACCGTTCCCATCATCCGCACCAAAAGGTCCCGCGCTTCCTGCAAGGACCACACACTGCGCTTTTTAACATGAACCGTTGTCACCATGTTGCGCTGCTTCTGGCTGGCATAGGCTGTTAGCAAATCATAAAGATTGGCCACATAGGTGCTGTGCCGAATGGTAACGACCTGTTCTGGTGCGCCGCGCGCAAAAACATCCAGCCCAAGGCGGGACCGCGCCATGAGTTGCGCCGCCGCATCACGCATAGCTTCCAACCGTCGAAGGCGAAAGGCCAAAGCCACCGCCAGTTGCTCACCTGATGGCTCGTCTTCGTCACTGGCAATATCGGGCAGCAGCAAGCGAGATTTCAGATAGGCCAACCAAGCCGCCATAACCAGATAGTCCGCCGCCAACTCAAGGCGCATATTGCGGGCTTTCTGGATAAATTCCAGATATTGCTCTGCCAGTGCGAGAATGGATATTTTGGCCAAATCCACCTTTTGCGAGCGGGCCAAAACCAGCAACAAATCCAATGGGCCTTCAAACCCATCAACATCCACATTCAGCGCTGGACCGTCTTGCGCAAGTTCAGCGCTGGTCCTTTCCTTTTGTGATTCCCACAGCAAGGCCTGCGTCATCGCATCAGTAGCCGGTATTTGAGGAGAATCGCCAGCCGCCATCAGCTCAACCAGTCAACACGCTTCATAAGGGCCGCAAATTCCTGCCGGATTTCTTTCAACTGATCAGGTGTGGTTTCAACGAAGGATGCTTTTGAAGCTTTTGCCGTTGCCTGGACCCGTTCTAAAGCCTTACCGCTCAGCTCCGGGCTATGCTGCGCAACGATTTCCATTTCTTCAAAAACACCATTGCAATGCAAAATGATGTCGCACCCAGCGGTTATGGCCAGCTCGCAGCGTTCTTCCAGCGGCATTTTGAGCGCGCCCATAGAAATGTCATCACTCAAAAGCAGACCATCAAACCCGATTTTACCACGAATGATCTGCTGGATAATGGTTGCAGAAAGTGTCGCGGGCAGCTCACTGTCCAATTGCTGGTAAACGACATGCGCTGTCATGCCCATCGGATAGCCCGCCAAAGGCCGAAAAGCCTCAAAATCGCACCTATCCATCTCATCCAGCGATGCATCGACTTGTGGCAGATCAAGATGACTATCAACCAGCGCCCGACCATGGCCCGGCAGATGTTTTAGAACGGGCAGCACGCCTTGAGACAACAGCCCATCAGCAGCAGCCTTACCCAGCATCGCCGCTTGTTGCACATTATGGCTATAGACCCGATCACCAATGGCATCGGTATAGCCCGGCGCAGGTATATCCAGCACCGGCAGGCAATCCACATCAATGCCCAGCACCATCAAATCATGTGCAATCAACTGACCACCCAAAAAGGCCGCACGCTTGCCTAGCCCCTCTTCCAGCACCTCCAATTGCCCAAACACAGCGCCTGCCGGATACTTTGGCCAGTGTGGTGGTTTAAGACGTTGGACGCGCCCGCCTTCCTGATCAATGAAGACCGGAGCATCAGACCGACCAACCGCTTCGCGAAAGGAGCTGGTAAGCGCACGTATCTGATCAGGTGTGTCGACGTTGCGGCCAAACAGAATCAGGCCCCATGGCTGTGTCGYYTYAAAAAATGCTTTTTCATCAGTGCTGAGCTTAGTGCCAGCACATCCGCTAATAAAGGATCGAATTTTCATACAATTGGGTTAGAGGCCGCCCGCGCGCACGTCAAGTAAAGCAGAAAGACCCGCAAAAGCGGGTCTCTCATAAAGTCAACGATTAGAGGTCGTTTCGTGTGGCGGTTGCTACCAACGAGGCCTAGCGGCGGGCAACRATACAATCRCCRCCAGCGTTTTTCAGGCGATTACAAAATTCRGCCGCCTCGCCGCGTGTTTGCATGGGGCCAACCCGTACRCGGTAATAGATACCGCGAGCACCAAGATCAGCTCTGGCAATATCGGGACCGACACTTGCCAAAACCGTTGGGAAACGACGTTTCAGCCCTGCATAAGCAGATTCGGCAGCCGCAAGAGAGCGCTGGGATGAAACCTGAACAACAAAATCTCCCGATGTCGTGGCCGCCAATTGGACGGGAGCTGGTTTTTGCGCCGGTGCTGCTGCTGGCTGCACGGGCTTAACGACAGCTGGCGCGGCGGTGTTAAATGTTGGCGATGAGTTGTTCACCGGCWGCGTACCGATGCTCACACGMGGTGCTACAGGCAAAGTCGCGCGGCTTCCACCGCCCGTGCTTGCAGCAGAGTTTGAAMCRTTACTGCCCGGACGCACCCGTGGAATCGGCCCTGCTGTCGCCAATTGYAGATTGYTSGTARCAACAGCTGSGGRYGATCCRCTATTCGTGATCASCTGAGTTCTTACRGTTCTCGGYTTRATGACAGAGTTTGTGTTTCTGCTGTTGTTGGTCGGTGTATTGTTAACAATACTGCCATCCGGGCGCACAATAAACGTTTTAACCGGGCGCGGGCCAAGCGGCTCTGATGTTGGGGACAAACGAGTTTGATTCGCAGATCCATTAGCTGGATTGGGCAAAATCACCCKTGCAACGCGATCRCCATTAATATTGGGATTAAGCGACGTAACAGGCTGTTCCGAGCGCGAAAGCAACGTTCCRCCATCCGAAGGCGAACCATTTTCTGAAAGCGCACCGGCAYTGGATGTCAGRCCACCATCGGCGGATTGCCCATCAGGCAAAATCCGAACAGCATCTTTGCTGGCAAGCAACAATGGYGGCGGACTGTTATCACCGCCGGTGAAAATAGCTTGATAAGCCAACAAGGCKGCACCGCCAAGSACRACRAAGGCMACRACACCCGCWGCAACCATCATCCCGCGATTKGCAAAYAAACCACCATCATCCAGATCAACGTCGTCGTAATCTTCATCTGCGAGATCAACATCAACCTCGTTCGGCATATGCACCACACCCGGTAACTCTGCTTGAGCAGCAGCTTCAGCAGCTGCTTTTTCTGCAGGTGATGGAACCCTAAGGTCTTCCACTTCACGCAAATAAGAAAAATCTGGCGCTGGAGCAGCTGCGGTTAACTCAGCAGCGGGCTGAATAGCAGCAGGCTCTGGCATAGTCGCAACTGGAGGCGCCGCCACTGAAGCAGCAGCCAATGGTGGCGTAACAACAGGAGGCGCAGCGACAGTCGGTGCTGGTGCTATTGGTGCCGGGGCAACCGGGTTGTTCAAAAACGGATCAAGTGCTGCAGGAGCTGGCATAACTGAAGCAGCTTGAATGGGCGGCAATTCCGCAGGTTTAGGCGCTATAGGCGCTGAATATTGAGCAGGTTGCGGCGCAACAGGAATTGCCGGTGCAGCAGGTTGTGCCTGCGCTTCCACAGCCGCTTGAACCAAATCGGCACCCGCCTGCCCTTGCACACCGCTCAATGGCGATATTCCTGCCGCAGCAACGGGACGAATAGCACGTGGCATCCGCGATACGTCAAAATCGGTTGGCTCAGGGATTTTACCTGAACCACCAGGCGCAAACGGGTCATGAATCTGACCATCACTTGCCGGCGCTGGCTCAGGAGCTAATGCTGCAGCTGGCGCGCGCGCTAATTCCGCAGTCGGTAAAACAGGCGCAGAAAGCCCAGCCGATGCAGGCACATCAGGKGTYGCTGGYGGAGARAAYTGCGGCATCACGAGCTCAGGCTCTGGTGCAACATAAGTTTCCGCTGGCRCTTGATAAGGCGTCTCACCAACAAGRTCAGCRGCCACCTGCGTGGGCAGGCTTGCGCTTTGAATAATCTCATCAGGTGCCGGTGCAAGCGGAACAGTAACGGGAACCGGTGCAGGCTCCTGCTGCTGGTTCAGTTCCATCAGCTTGGCAAGCTTAATCAACGGATCATCTTCTTCAACAGAAGACGATCTCAAAGACCATTCATCATCATCACCCCAACTGGGTGCTTCATGACTCGCCGGATTTTGTGTCAACGGGACCTGGGAGGATGGGTCCGCACTGGAGACACTTTGATCATCACTTTGATCACCGGGTCGGTTTTTATCGTATGTGTACTCAGACATAACAAGAAATCACTTTCTTCAAAAAACACCTCATCTCAATACTGAGCAAAATGAAGCGCTCATTCGCGGGGCTAGCGCAATTCCTCCTTCGCTTCGACCCCCAAAAGGCCCAATCCTGAATTAAGAACAATCTGCACCGCTTGAACTAGAGCTAACCGCGCTCTGGTTAAATTTTGATTATTAGCCTTAATAAATCGTAATTGGGGCAATTCTTTGCCTTTGTTCCAATGGGCATGAAACACCCCYGCYAGRTCATTCAAATAGAACGCAATTCGGTGCGGTTCATACAGTGTGGCAGCAGCTTCTACGATGCGTGGGAACTCAGCCAGCTTCTTCATGAGAATCAACTCATTGACGTCATCGAGCARTTCAAAATCSACRTYATCAAGATTYAAAAYRACATTTTCATCTATCATTTCAATAGCTTGTTTAAATATCGAGTGCGTCCKCGCATGGGCGTACTGCACATAAAAAACGGGATTRTCTCGCGTTTGTTCCACCACTTTTGCAAAATCAAAATCGAGCGGYGCATCGTTTTTACGGTACAGCATCATGAAGCGCGTCACGTCGCGACCAACCTCTTTGACRACCTCAGAAAGGGTCACCAAATTTCCTGATCTTTTTGACATTTTTACCGGCTGACCATCGCGAAACAGGTTCACAAGTTGGCAAAACCGGATGTCCAAACTGGCTTCATTGTTCGAAACAGCACGCACAGCAGCCGTCATTCGCTTCAAATATCCTTGATGATCAGCGCCCAAAACATCGATCATCTTATTGAAACCACGGAGATATTTATCATAATGATAGGCAATATCTGAGGCAAAATAGGTATAACTGCCATCGGATTTTAGCAGCGCCCGATCCACATCATCACCAAATTGGGTGGCCCGGAACAGGGTCTGTTCCCGGTCTTCCCAATCATCCGGCAGTTTGCCCTTTGGCGGTGCCAGCGTTCCCTCATAGATCAAATCACGGCCGCGCAGCTCATCCAGCATTTCGAGCACCCGGTCATGGTTTTCAGCTGTCAAAGATTTTTCGGAGAAGAACACGTCATGGCGCACCCCCAGCTTGGCCAAATCATCGCGGATAAGCGCGAGCATGGCGATGATGGCTTCTGGTTTGACAATCGCCAACCACTCTTCCTCTGTCATGTCCAACAGGGATGATCCGTATTTGGCTTTTAGTGCTTCGCCGAAGGGCACAAGGTACTCGCCGGGATAAAACCCTTCAGGAATATCGCCAACATCCTGACCCAAAGCTTCGCGGTAACGATGAAAGGCAGATTTTGCCAACACATCAACCTGCGCACCGGCATCATTGATGTAATATTCTCTGGTCACATCATATCCGGCGAATTCCAAAATACTGCACAACACATCACCAAACACCGCGCCGCGGCAATGCCCAACATGCATTGGCCCGGTTGGATTGGCAGAAACATATTCGATATTGACCTTTTCGCCATGTCCCAGTTGCGGACGACCGAAATTCTTCTGGTTGTTCACGACTTGCCGAACAATATCGATCCACATGGCTGGCTTAAGCACCAGATTGATAAAGCCAGGCCCCGCAATACTCACTGTTTCGATGCCCAGACTGTCGGCATCGGCCATCAACAAGGTGGAAATTTTCTCAGCGATATCACGTGGCTTCTGCCGCAGTCCTTTGGCCAACACCATGGCCGCATTGGTTGCCATATCACCATGAGAGGCCTCGCGCGGCGGTTCCACGACAACACGGTTCAGCGGCAGTGCAGATTTCTCATCGGCTGAGAGATTGGCAAACAGGTCTGARTTCTCAAGTACCTGCCGCAGCTTGGCGGCAAAGTCGGCATATATGTTCATGATMGGTCTTTAATGTATGGGCTGGTCAGATAAGAGCCAGCATATGGTAATATTTCTGGCTGCACCTATCGGTTTTTGCCKAATTGGTCAAATAAGCTGCCGTAAATCAGTTGATTTCTACAGGGCATAAGTCCCCGTTATCCGGTGATGTTCAGATCGGGCAAACAAATCCGTCATACCAGCCAGATAATCCGCCACGACACGCGCCTTGCTGGAATTRYTGGCTTTGGCACTGTCTTCGATAAAACGGCACCGAAAAGCCTCRGGYAATTCATCAAAATTYGCAAAATAWGTGTCAAACAAATCTGCGATGATTTTCTCCGCATTCTTCATCTGSTCCATCAAATCTGGATGGCGATACAGGTTCGCAAATAAAAATGTTTTCAGCTCTCGCTCGCATTTGGCAAAACTTGGCGAAAAGCTGATAATGATTTGCCCGGCATTACGCACATCATCCACTGATTGAGGTTTTATGTCATCAAGTTTAAGCTGGGTTTGTTGGATAACATCCTCAACCATGCGGGTAATCAAGCGCCGGGTCAGCTCATGCTGCTGATAATGCGCTTCAAGCTCTGGATAGGTCTCGGATATTTCAGCCAAAATACTTGCCAGCAAAGGCACGGCATAAAGATCATCAAGGTGCAGCAAGCCAGATCGCAGCCCATCATCAATATCATGGGTGTTATAGGCAATATCATCGGCAATGGCCGCTGCCTGCGCTTCTAGCGAAGCGTAGCCATCCAATTTCAGGTCAAAACCGGGGGTCAGTTGCCGTATTTGCTCTGCAAGCGGCTCTGGCACCGGGCCATTATGTTTCGCCAAGCCCTCTAACGTATCCCATGACAGGTTCAACCCATCAAAGGCGGGGTAGCGCTGCTCCAACAGGTGCACAACGCGCAAGCTCTGTAGATTGTGATCAAACCCACCATAGCCCTTCATACGAGCATTCAGCGCCCGCTCTCCGGCATGGCCAAAAGGCGTGTGGCCAAAATCATGCGCCAAAGCCAGCGCTTCAGTCAGGTCCTCATCAAGACGAAAAGCCCGCGCCAAGGCCCGTGCAATTTGGGCAACTTCAATGGAATGGGTCAGCCGGGTGCGGTAATGATCGCCCTCATCGCTGATAAACACCTGCGTTTTGTGCTTGAGACGACGAAACGCGTTGGAATGGATAATCCGGTCGCGGTCGCGCTGAAACGCGGTGCGCGTGCGGCTCTCCGGCTCATCAAACACCCGGTCTGACTTGCCATTACTGGCCTCTTGATGACCGCCGTATTTTGATGGTGACGGGTGCACAGCAAATGGTGCGCGTGGGCAAAACCCAAAACCCAATTCAGTTTGCTCCAACTGATCGGCCCTCTGATATGTGTGAAACTCAAAACAAGCATTGTGAATTTGACTTGTCGTCATACCCACCTTACCTGTTGGGTCTAGTGTAGAATTCTCCCACAGGTGGATCAAGATGTCTCAGATTGTTGCACAAAATGTTTCTGTCACAGAACGCGCCGCGAAGCGTGTTGCCAATATTCTGTCGGGCGAAGCCAACAAAACGGCTTTGCGCATCAGTGTAAATGGCGGCGGCTGCTCAGGGTTTTCCTATCAATATGACTTGGTCGAYAGCCARGATGATGATGATCTTGTGCTGCAGCGCGAGGGTGCAACAATYCTGATTGATGCTGTCTCTCTGCCTTTTCTTGAGGGATCRGAAATCGATTTTGTCGAYAATCTGATGGGTCAGGCTTTTCAAATCAACAATCCCAACGCAACGTCTTCTTGCGGCTGCGGCACATCTTTTTCGATATAATTTATGAAAATTGCGACTTGGAATATCAACGGAATCAAAGCCCGGCTTGCGGTTGCGCCTGCGTGGCTAAAAGAAGCTGAGCCTGACATTGCGGTTTTTCAGGAAATAAAATCCATCGATGAAAACTTCCCGCGAGAAGTTTTCGAAGAGCTTGGCTATGAAGTGCATACCCATGGCCAAAAAGGCTTTAATGGTGTGGCGATCCTGTCAAAAGTACCACTTGAGGATGTAGAACGCGGCTTGCCGGGTGATCCATCTGATGAGCAGGCCCGCTTCATCTCGGCACTGGCACCGCTGGGCGACCGGATGATTCGCATTGCCTGCCTGTATCTGCCAAACGGCAATCCGGTAGACACGGAGAAATTCCCGTACAAGCTTGCCTGGATGGAACGCCTGATTGATTGGGCCAAGGAAAAGCTGGAAACCGAAGAGGATTTCATTCTCGCTGGCGATTACAATGTTATAGCCCAGCCGATTGATTGCTACGATCCCGCTGTTTGGGAAGGCGATGCGCTTTGCCGTCCCGAAAGCCGTGATGCGTTTTACCGGCTTTGCAATCTTGGTTTAACCGATGCCTTGCGCGCAACATCTGACGAGCAGGTTTTTACATTTTGGGATTATCAGGCTGGTGCTTGGCCCAAGAATAACGGCATCCGCATTGATCATTTGATGATGTCTCCGGGTATTACCGATAGCTTGCTGGAATGCCAGGTCGACAAACATGTACGAGCTTGGGAAAAACCATCCGATCATGTGCCAATTTGGATCAAGCTCAAAAGCTAATTGAAAACGACCTTGCTAAGCAAGAAACGGATGGCGGCCATGCCTGTTGCCTCCTAAGCTCTTTGTTGTTCTACCAATAAATGATGTACTGATATGCCCGAGCTAAATGTTGATATTTTATGGAAAGCCCTTCAAAACAGGGATACGGCCACCTTCTCGCCGCACGTGGTTTATGCGGTCAAAACAACTGGCATTTATTGCAAGCCTACCTGCCCTTCCCGGTTGCCGCTTAAGATCAACACGGCCTTTTTCGACAGTCTAGAAGCAGCAGAGAACGCCGGCTACCGACCCTGCAAGCGCTGCAAGCCAAACCTTTAGCCTCCTGTCATTTTCGACAGAATTTGGTTGGTGGGGCAAGTTGTGGTACAAAAAATTATGAAAAAGAAAATTGCAGTTTCTCTTTTCGCCCTCATTTCTTCCTCCCTGACGTGGGCTGGGCCTTCTTTTGCGGGTCCAGATTGCGAATGCGTTGCCTATGGCACGACCTTCAAGGAAGGTAGTGTCATATGCATTCGCCTTGGCGAAAAATCGCATATGGCCCGTTGTGAGATGTCTCAGAACAACACGATGTGGCGCAAGGTTGGCGATGTATGCCCAACGGCAAGCCTGCAAAGCCCCTTTATGGCACTTGAGAAGGCGCTTAAAATGAGTCTTCGCCTCGAAGAATTCTCAGCCGCAAAACTGTAAACTTCTTCAACGTCAGATTTCTAGGAATTATATTGTAACTTCAACAGGTTCAGAAATCTTACTGAACTGATGCAGCGTTGGCTTGGCTTGCAGCACTAACCGGTTGTAGTGGTTCCAGCGGAGCAATAATAATGGCCTCAGTCTCCACCGTTGCAGTGAGCGAGGGCATTGTAAGCGTTGGCTTTGTAACGGCATGCAAAAGCGGTGGATTTTTATCCAGCCAGCGGTCGGCCAGTTTAACAGCGCGTCGGCGGGTTTTCTCTTCTGAAATTGCCAACGCACTTTCATGGATTTGGCGCACATAGTCATCATCAGAAGCACCCACACGGTCCAGCGCAATTGTCATCCACTTCAGGCCCTGCGTGCGTCGACGCTTCAGGCCATCGCCTTCAAACAACATGCGGCCAAGCTCCATCTGAGCCAGCACATGCCCCTTTTCAGCGGCCAGTTTCAGCCAACGGCTTGCTTGCCGAGAGCTCTGTTTGCCACCGCGCCCTTCCAGATACATTTTAGCCAGCCGAAACTGGGCATCTGAATTGCCGAAATAAGAGGCCGCATAGGCGTAAATCTGCCGAGACTGATACGGGTTCTTGCCAACATAAGAACCGTCAATGCCGCGTTCAAAAAAGCCGCCCAGTTCAACAAAAGCATTGGCTACAAACGGTGCTTCCGGGCTGGTGGGGCTGTCTTCAGCATGATTGTTAGCAATATCGCGGAAATATTCAAACGCCCGCAACGGGCTGGTGGGCACACCATCCCCTGCAGCATACATACGGCCCAGCTTCCACTGGGCCATTGCATTGCCGCGGTCCGCTGCATATTGCAGCGCATTTACTGCTTCTTCCTTGTTGCCTGCCTGGTAAGCTTGAAAACCGGAACGTACCGCTTCAAACGGCGACCCGTTTTCCTGCGTCAATGGTTTGGCACCATCAAACGCAGAAACCCGCGTCACACCCCAATTCAACATCAGGGTCACAACCAAGCTCAACACCAAGGTTGAGCGCACACCAATGGCGCGCGAAGAGCAGTTAAATGTCTGCATAGACATGCTTCTCCGCTTTGGCACCGGGATGAGTGATCGCACCATAACGCGCAGAACCCACTGTCTGGGCATATCTCCAGATGGCACCACTGGCGTAATCCGTCTCGCGAGGCTTCCACTCTTTGCGGCGCGCTTCCAGTTCTTCATCACTCAATTTAACGGCCAAAACACCTTCAACCGCATCGATTTCAATGATGTCGCCATCTTTCAGCAAACCAATGGGGCCACCAAGCGCAGCTTCCGGGCCAACATGGCCAATACAGAACCCGCGTGTCGCACCAGAAAAACGGCCGTCAGTGATAAGTGCAACCTTGTCGCCCATGCCCTGACCATAAAGCGCAGCCGTTGTTGCCAACATTTCGCGCATGCCGGGACCACCGGTTGGGCCTTCGTAGCGAATAACCAGAACATCGCCTTCTTCGTATTCGCGTTTTGACACGGCTTCAAAGCACAATTCTTCATTATCAAAACAACGAGCTGGGCCCGTAAATTTCTGATTGACCATGCCAGCAACTTTAACAATAGCACCCTCTGGTGCCAGATTACCGCGAAGACCGACAACACCGCCCGTTGGGGTGATCGGCTTATTCGCAGGATACACAACATCCTGCTCGTTATTCCACGTCACTTTTTCCATGTTTTCAGCAATGGTGCGGCCCGTTACAGTTAGGCAATCGCCATGCAAAAAACCATTATCCAGCAGTGTTTTCATCAACTGAGGAATACCGCCAGCTTCAAACATATCCTTGGCAACATATTTGCCGCCCGGCTTCAAATCCGCGATGTAAGGCGTTTTCTTAAAGATTTCAGCCACATCAAACAGATCAAAATCGATGCCACATTCATTGGCAATCGCTGGCAAATGCAGCGCTGCATTGGTGGAACCACCAGAAGCTGCAACAACYGTTGCCGCRTTCTCRAGCGCYTTRMGGGTYACAATATCACGCGGGCGGAYGTTTTGGCGGATCAGGTCCATGACCTTCTCACCTGCGGCAAAACAAAACCGGTCACGCARTTCATAAGGTGCTGGTGCGCCGGCAGAATAAGGCAGCGCCAGGCCAATAGCCTCAGAAACTGTTGCCATTGTGTTGGCCGTAAACTGGGCACCACATGCGCCAGCAGATGGGCAAGCAGCACGTTCCAGCTCTTCCAGCTCAACATCGGTCATATTACCAACAGAGTGCTGGCCAACAGCTTCAAACACATCCTGAACAGTAACCTGACGACCACGATAGGTGCCGGGAAGAATAGAGCCGCCATAGATGAAAACGGAAGGCACATTGAGGCGCACCATGGCCATCATCATGCCGGGAAGAGATTTATCGCAACCCGCCAGACCAACAATCGCATCATAGCAATGGCCGCGCATGGTCAGTTCCACGGAATCAGCAATAAGGTCTCGTGACACCAGTGAGGCCTTCATGCCCTGGTGACCCATCGCGATACCGTCGGTGACGGTGATGGTGGTAAATTCGCGCGGTGTGCCGCGGCCAGCAGCAACACCCTTTTTCACGACCTGCGCCTGGCGCATCAAAGAAATATTACAGGGTGCAGCTTCATTCCAGCAGGTCGCAACACCAACAAGCGGCTGATGAATTTCCGTATCGGTCATGCCCATCGCATAATAATAGGAACGATGAGGCGCGCGCGATGGCCCTTCGGTTACATGCCGGCTGGGCAGTTTGTTTTTGTCGATTGCACTAGCGTCCATAATAATATGCCCTGTTTCCGCACCTGATTTAAAAACTGTGCCGCTCAGCGAAACAATGTCTCACGAGCAACCTCTTACAGAGTTAGCAATGCATTTTCGGGGGTAATYTCTCACCCATGCATCAACAAAACTCCATCAATCAGACGGTCGCTTATTGTGAGACGAATTGTTTGTGGCAACTTCGCGGCAAAATGGTCTGTAATTGTTGTAGCGCAGAACAGAGTTTTTGGCTGTTGCCAAAACGTCACAAATTATGCCCAACCCGCGTGGGCGAGGCTAATTAAACGCTGTTTCTACTATGACAAGAATGACGGGGTGGCCATGCCACCCCAATCATCAACCCATCTGGTTCAAACGATCCAGCGCWGTTTGCAGTTTCKCGCGYTTTTCRCGSGCTTCCTGCAGCCGTTCGCGTTCCTGTGCAACCACATCTTCTGGCGCACGAGATACAAAGCGTTCATTGCTCAGTTTGCCATCAATCTTGGCAATATCCTGATCAACCTTACCAATGCTCTTGGTCAAACGCTCTTTTTCRGCATCCAGATCAATCGCGCCAGCAAGCGGCACGCAAATCGTTGCTTCACCCAGAACAATCTGGGCGGCATCAGCGGGAACTACATCCGCAAATTCAATTGTTTCAAGACGGGCTAGACGTTTCAACGCCGAAAGATTGATCTCAACCCGGCTTTTCGTGGTGTCATTGGCTTCAACAATTACAACGCCAATCTGGGCACCATCCGACACGTTCATCTCGGTACGAACAGAGCGAATGGATGAAATCATCTCGATCACCCAGTTCATATCTGCCGCAGCTTGCGCGTCGTCCATTTCAGGCTTTGGCCACTGGGTAGCGATGAGCGCGGTTTTGCGTTTGCCCTCTCCTGTTACTTCCCACAGTTCTTCTGTGATGAAGGGCATGAAGGGATGCAGCATTTTGAGAATTTCATCGCGGGTCCAGGCAAGAACAGCGCGTGTTTCTTCCTTTTCCGCACCATCATCACCCATCATTGTGGGCTTGGACAATTCGATGAACCAATCGGCATATTTATGCCAAACAAACTGATRGACGGCACTTGCCGCATCGTTGAAGCGATAGCTTTCCAATGCCGCGTCAATGGCAGCAACGGTTTTGCCAGCTTCGGTTACAATCCAGCGGTTGACCGGAGATTTGATATCATCCAGCACGAAACCATCGGGAATGGAGCACTCGTTCATTTCGGCAAAACGTGTGACATTCCAAAGCTTTGTCGCAAATTTTCGGTAGCCAGACACACGATTGGTCGCAAGCTTGATATCGCGACCAGCCGCCGCCATGGCACAAAGCGTAAAGCGCAGCGCATCGRCACCAAACTCTTCAATCAAGTCCAACGGATCAATAACATTGCCCTTGGATTTTGACATTTTGGCGCCGTGTTCATCACGCACCAACGCATGGATATAAACCGTGTGAAACGGCTCTTCGTCCATGAAATGCAAGCCCATCATCATCATTCTGGCAACCCAGAAGAAGATGATATCAAAACCGGTGATCAACACATCAGTCTGATAATAGGTTTTCAGCTCTGGCGTCTGGTCGGGCCAACCAAGCGTGGAAAATGGCCACAGCGCCGAAGAAAACCAAGTGTCCAAAACATCTTCATCACGGGTCAGCGGCTCATCGCGGCCATAATGGGCGCGGGCCTTTTCTGCGGCTTCCTCTTCAGACTTGGCAACAAAAATATGACCATCCTCGCCATACCATGCCGGGATTTGATGGCCCCACCACAATTGGCGCGAAATACACCAAGGCTGGATGTTATCCATCCAGTCAAAATAGGTTTTGTCCCAGTTTTTGGGCACAAAATTAGTCCGGCCCTCACGCACGGCAGCAATGGCTGGCTGCGCCATGGTTTTGGCATCTACATACCATTGGTCGGTCAGGAATGGCTCGATGGGCACGCCGCCACGATCGCCATGCGGCACCGCATGAGCATGATCTTCAATCCGCTCCAGCAGACCAAGCGCTTCCATATCAGCAACAATTTTCTTACGCGCAACAAAGCGGTCCTCGCCATGATAGGCATCAATCGCGGATTGCATTTTGGTCACATTTTGCTCTGGCACACCAATGGCAAAATCTTCGTTTTCCGCAAGAGCGATTGATCCATCAACAGCCATGATATTAATGGCTGGAAGGTCCGCGCGTTTGCCAACTTCAAAATCGTTAAAATCATGCGCCGGCGTGATTTTCACGGCACCAGAACCAGCTTCTGGATCAGCATACTCATCAGCAACAATGCGGATATGGCGGCCAACCAGCGGCAGCTCCACCATTTTGCCGATCAAATCCTTGTAGCGCTCATCATCTGGGTGCACAGCAACGCCAGTATCACCAAGCATGGTTTCCGGACGCGTGGTCGCAACCGTAATGGTGCGCCCGTTGCCGCCAACGATGGGATATTTGAAGTGCCACAAATGGCCATCAACATCGCGCTGCTCAACTTCCAGGTCAGAAATCGCGGTTAGTAGCTTCGGGTCCCAGTTGACGAGGCGCTTGTCTTTATAGATCAAGCCTTCCTCATGAAGGCGCACAAACACCTCTAAAACGGCCTTTGACAGCCCCTCATCCATAGTGAAGCGCTCACGCGACCAATCGCAAGACGCGCCAAGGCGCTTGAGTTGGCCAAGAATAGTGCCGCCGGATTCTTCTTTCCACTGCCAGATGCGCTCAACAAATTTTTCCCGGCCCATATCTCTGCGACCAGGTTGCTTTTCTGCCGCCAACTGGCGCTCAACAACCATCTGCGTGGCAATACCTGCATGGTCCATGCCTGGTTGCCAAAGYACGTTTTGGCCCARCATCCGCTTCCAKCGCACCAAAATRTCCTGAAGGGTATTGTTCAGCGCATGGCCCATATGCAGCGAGCCGGTCACATTGGGCGGCGGGATCACAATACAGAAACTGTCTTCACCTTCTTTGGCACCGGCGCCAGCGGCAAAAGCATTATTTGCTTCCCACTGTGCATAAATCCGCGGTTCAACCTCATTAGGTGAATAGGTCTTTTCAAGCATGGAAGGTCTCAGATATCAGTATTTAACAGGGAGTTKGTGGGTTAGGCCCTGCGCCTGAATGTGTCAACCTTGGAAGGCGCAAGCGCACCGTGGCAGAATGGGCCYRTATCATGCCCAYAAACYGTGRAWWTTMAGRYGCRCAAAAYAAGTGAGACGAAAAATCCNAAYCCYTAACAAGRCATTTATACGCCTGTAATAATTGGCGATATTTAACTGAATAAATTTTTACCAAAWTTATCATTACATTCTGCCCGGCACCCGCTTTTAAGGCTTTGTTTARRGCCCAAAGCTCCTGATGTAGCGAAATATGGTTAGGAGTGACCTCATGAAAAATACCATTCGTCTGTTGTTGTTTATCGTTATTTCCGCGTGGCAAACTTTTGCATTTGCTGAAGAGTGGCATGTCGGGCGCGTTTCCCAACCTGCGCATTATTCCACTGATGGAAAAACCTGGCATGCCCTGAAACGCGGTATGGATATTCCCAAGGCCAGTTGGATTAAAACTGGAAATCGCGGAAGGCTGATGCTGAAACGTGACAAGGAAACTATCACTTACAAACCCAATACGGTTGCAGGGCTGGTTCAACGTAATTCGCATGGCAAGAAAACAGAATTGACCCAGCGGATTGGCAGATTGTTGCTGGATGTGGAGACACGTCGCTACAAACACACCACTGTCAAAACGCCGTATCTTGCTGCGGTTGTTAAGGGAACCAAATTCGAGGTTTTTGTGGGTGCCAAAGATGCAACTTTGCGTGTTACTCGGGGTATTGTGGAAGTCACGGACACCAAAAGAAACGAGCGCGTGAATGTGACCGCCGGACAGCGGGTCAACGTGTCTCCCAAGAACACTAAATCCATGGAAGTTAAGGGCCGTGGCAAAAAGGCCCAAGTCGTGAACGCCAAAACCGGGAAACCCATCAACCAGCAATTTGCCAGCAATGGCATCAATAATGCCGGTGGAAATGGAAAAAGCAATGCTGGCGGTAACGGCGGTGGCAAGGGTAGCGGCAATAGTGGTGGCAATGGCGGCGGTAACGGCGGTGGTAACGGCGGCGGCAACGGCGGTGGTAACGGAAACAACTAGTTCCTACCTTTAACGCTAACACCATAGTGAGCACCACATGAAAACGGTACTGAGATCGCTTCTAAGAATTCCACAAGCGGGGTGGCTAATGGCCGCCCTGCTTGCGGCGTTCATGCTGCATCAGGGAAGCTATCTCAATCGGCTTGAAAACTGGACAACCGAAAAGTACATGTCGCTCTACAAGCGGCCTGCAACCGGTAACATTGTCTATTTGGCAATCGATAAATCTACCCTAGATCATGTCGGCGTATGGCCTTGGCCCCGAAAAACATTCGCGGATACAATTGATCGTCTCATTGAGTATGATGTCGCTGACATTTTTCTCGACATCGATTTCAGTGCGCCATCGCGTCCCGACCAAGACAACGCATTTGCCCGTTCTCTGGAGCGCGCTGGCGGCGGCGTGATACTAGCCGCATTTTCGCAGATGGACACGGTAAACCAGTCTTCATCAGAGCTTTCACAAAACTTACCGATTGAAATATTCCAGGACAACGCCTGGCTGGCGTCGGTCAATGTACGCACCGATACAGATGGCATCGTGCGCTCATTTCCTTATGGCATGGCAGGCGCTGACGAGGTTTTGCAATCAGTCCCCTCCATACTAAGCGGCAGAACTGATAATGAAATCGGTGAGTTCAAAATAAACTTCTCGATTAATGAGGCATCAATCCCAACATTCTCGCTTCTGGATTTGCTGAATGGCGACATACCAGCCGCTGAATTAGCTGGAAAATCCATCGTCGTCGGTGCCCACGCGGTGGAGCTTCGCGACACATTTGCTGTGCCCGTCTATGGCTTAATGCCCGGCCCAAAACTACAGGTGCTGGCGGCGGAAACCCTGCTTCAAAACGTACCGCTGAAAACAYTGAYACCYTTGGCRGCTTTGGCRGCCGCATTCGCATTGTTGATGATYATGCTTTAYCTGCCAATGTGCCGGCGTTTGACATGTAAGCTGCTATTTATTGCAGGACTRTCTGTTGTARCAGAAGYGTTGGCTTTCAATYTTTTYGTTGCCTATTCGCTCATAATACCAACAGCAGCAGTTCATCTGCTGCTGKTATTTGCAGCAATGTTCTTGTCAATTCGTGAGCTTGATCTTCGCAGCTGGTTGCTCACACTTTCCCGCGCTGAAAAAAGCAACGTCGAAAACATTCTTGGGCAGGTTTTCTCTGATAGTCATGATGGTTTTATCATTACAAAAGCCGATGGAACTTGCCTGCAAGCAAACCAACARGCTCTCACAATTTTTAATGYARATTGCCAAGATGCCGTGGGAGGCCAGATTGCTGATTTSGTGCCCAATGAACTGGTTCAAAATTGCAAAGCATGCATCAWCAGATTGATGGATGAGGGTATCGATCAGCCATTTACCGATGAAATAACCATTGCTGAAATGGGCCAAGACAARATTATTGAATACGTCATCACSTCCTCAAAGCTGAAAATTCTTGATCGTGTTTCTACTGCAAAAGAAACAGTACAANTATNGNTSRMMTKCATSACCGCCAGAGATGTAACATTGCAGCGCGAGCAAGCATCGCAGCTGAACCATTTATCGCGCCATGACGAGTTGACCGGTGCGTTGAGGCGGAGCGCCTTTCTGTCTGAGTTGGATGAAAAACTTTGCCCCCAACTACATAAGGGCATTGATAACAATATTACGGTGTTCACCCTTAATCTGCATCGCTTCAAAACGGTCAACGCCACACTGGGGCGCAATGTTGGCGATCGGCTGCTTCTCGCTATATTCAACAAGTTACAGGAGCTGAACGGTGCCAATGCACCCATCGCCCGATTGGCTGGGGATAGTTTTGCTTTTTTCCGAACTGGCGGAAATGATGCGCAAGGCACCACTGAGTTCTGCGACTCCATTATCCAACATCTGGAACAGCCTTTTGATTTGGGCGATGTAAAAGCGCAAATCAGTGTTCACATGGGACTGGCCTCTTTCAACGGCGGCAAGCCAATTGAAGCTTCTAACCTGCTGGATAATGCCGAGCTTGCCTTGGATGAAGCGCGCAGAACCAGCGGCACAGCCATCGTGAATTACAACCCTATATCTTCGGCACAACAGGCTCGCGCACGCGAGATTGAGCGTGAATTGTGGAAAGCATTGGATGCWGGCGAGTTGTTCCTAGTTTATCAGCCGCAAGTWGACATGMGAACCGGCGCTCTGATTGGGGTGGAGGCRCTYACMAGGTGGCARCACCCYGARCTTGGYTTCATATCRCCCGGTGARTTYATCGAGATTGCRGAAACCAACGGGTTTATAACCGAACTGGGTCGCTGGGCGCTCAATCAAGCCTGCTGCGATGCAGTTCAGTGGGACAGCGATATCACGGTTGCCGTCAACGTTTCTCCCATCCAATTGGCCAAAAGCGATATTATTCTCGACATCAAAAGCGCATTGAAGAATTCCGGGCTGCCCGCACACAGATTGCAGGTGGAAATTACAGAATCGTCCTTTGTCGGAAACACAGAGGAGCTGATTGAGAAGCTGCATGACATTCGGGCATTGGGCGTGTCGCTGGCACTGGATGATTTTGGAACGGGCTACGCCTCATTCGGGTATATTTCCCGCTTTCCGCTCAATAAAATTAAAGTGGACCAGATGTTTATCCGCACACTCACAACGGATGAAACAAGCCGGTCAATCGTGCAATTCGTCAAATCACTGGCGGATTCGCTGGATATGAAACTCATTTGTGAGGGCGTTGAAACTGAGCAACAGGCCAAGTTTCTAAAGTTGATGGGGTGTAACGAAGCTCAGGGCTACTTGTTTGGCAAACCACAATCCGCATCTGATATTGCGCAGATCATCAATCGCTCGAAGCAAACACAAGGCTTGCTCAAATCAGCTTAACTTCGCTGTTTCTGGTGCCGTAAAGAAAACTAATTATCGGCCGGACAAACGCCGGATTTCCGAGGCCACCATTTTTTCAACCATAGGCGGCAAGTTTTGGTCGAGCCAAGCTTGCAACATCGGACGCAACATTTCGCGCATCAAATCTTCCATCGTCTTGGCCTGCCCGGAGACAACAAGATTGGAAAGGTTAGAAAAAGCACCGGAAATAGATTCAGCAGCTTGATTGCTCAATAAATGATCTTCTGGATCTGCCGTGGCACTGGCCGTAGCCATAGGATCAGCCGCAATGGGTTGCGGTGCTGCAACAACTGGTGCGGCCGGTGCAACTTTAGGCGCAGCATTGCCGTAATCTTCTTCCATACCGTCGAAGACAACATCCATGCCCTCAACCACATCAATGGTTTCAAGCTCTTCTTCCACATCAGCTTCGGTAAGCTCAAAAACATCTTCTTCTGCTGCCGCTGGTTCCGGAGTTGGCTCTGGTGCCGGTGCAGGCGCTTTTGCGGCAGGTGCGGGAGCAGGATCCGGCTCGCTAGGCGCATCATTGGCGAACATAGCATCCAGATCATCGGCAGTTACGTCTTCACCGCCACCAGCATCATCATTGGCAAACAGCGCCTCAAGATCATCTGCTGAAATATCTTCGCCGCCGCCTGCATCATCAGTTGCAAACAGGGCATCAAGGTCGTCTGCGGATATTGGTTCTCCACCTGACATCTCTTCGTCCCCCTGCGCAGCCTCAGTACTTGGTTTGGCATCAGTTGCAGCAGTATCCTCTGCGGGCGCAGCAGCGCCTTCACCCGCATCCTCATCCGAAATTATCCGGCGAATGGACGCCAGAATATCTTCCATTGAGGGTTCCTGCGCAGAAGCAGTTTTAGACATTTGCAGTTCCTGATTACCGACGAACCTTTGCGCCAATAACAGACAATTGTCTGCCACCWGCCGATTCGCCATACATAAGTATATCTAACAAGGGKCTCAAGGGGAGAGCCTCTTGTTAAAAAGCTGTTAATGACTTCTTAGCATTAAGAAAAAATTTACCAAGCCCGTTAACGCATTTAACGTAAAACTTAGCACTATTGTAGGATAATGGTTAACGTCCGTCGGGTGTCCTCAGGCCAAACCACTTATCGCGCACTTGCTCATAATGCTCTTCAGGCTGATAAACCTGCGCTGCAAGGCCGAGCCGTTCCGCATTTAACTGGCCRACGGCAGAGGCCAATGCRAAGGAAGCAACAACCTGATCGCGCCGCGCTGATACGGTATTAACCCGCGCGTCSAGYAATTCYTGTTGRGCRTTCAGAACRTCCAATGTGGTGCGTTGGCCCACACGCTGCTCTTCAATCACACCGTTCAAAGCTATCTGACTTGCCTGTTTCTGGGCATCAGCAGCAATKATCAACGCCCTTGCAGCGGTAAGTTGCCCCCARGACGATACGACAGCAGCACGCACCTGTTGACGGGTCAAATCCAGCTCAATCTGGCGYTGKCCGCGAATYTCTTTGGCTTGGCGCACCCGSGARGAAACYCGGCCACCTTGATAGATSGGAACTGTAACGCGCCCGGTAAGTGACGCTGAATCRCGCGTTCCAATGGGGCCATCAAACAAATAAGAACGGCTTACGCTGCCTGTAACMGACACAGTGGGCAACAAYTCGCCTTCAATGACTTTMACATTGTGGCCTGCCGCATCCATGTTGAAAGTCGCTGCCRAAATRCCCGGATGACCGGTCAATGCAACAGAAAGCGCGGCGTCCAGCGTATTGGGCAGCAATTTTTCTATGGAATAGCTGTAGTTTAGCCGCCCCGGCGCAACACCAATAATTTGTTGATACACAGCCTTGCTGGAGTTCAGCKTGGCTCTAGCCAGATTGGATTGAGAAACACCAAGGCTGATACGCGCATCAGATTGAGCAACATCGGTACGMGTTGTTTCGCCCACTTCAAAGCGATCGCGGGTTGCCCTGCCCTGCTCGCGCAGAAAATTCACATTCTGATCGCGCAGTGTAATTAGAGCCTGATCGCGCACAACATTCATAAAGGCTTGAGCTGCGGAAAACAGAACGTTCTGCTCAACGTTCGACAGACTGGCGCGGCTGGCTAAAACGACAGATTCGGCCTGTTTGGTGCCATTGACAGTTCTAAACCCCCGGAAAATATCCTGGGTAAAGCTAATGCCAAGCGTCGCATTATCGGTATCAATGCCGTTGTAGTGATCGGTAATGGAGCCACTGGCGCTGATATTGGGCCGATAGCCTGACAAAGCCTGCGGTACGCCTTCATCTGCGGCGCGCGTTGCGGCGCGCGCAATATTAAGCTCTGGATTATTGGTATAAGCCGACGCAAGGGCCTGCATCAGCGTATCAGCAGAGGCCATTGAGGAAGCAGAGATCAACAGGCACGTAGCGACTGCGATCGATTTCACTACGCAAACTACACCATTCTGCGGCATAACAACCCTTCCAACACTAATGAGAATCAACATGACCACTTAGGCCTTATAGTTAATAAATCATTAACGTTTTTAAAGTGTGTCGCCAACACCGCAAATCGAGTTTTTCCCCAACTCATGGCGAGACATGCCAAAATACCACACAATGTCAGTATCTTGGCAGGTTGGCGCGGGTATCAAATACCAAAATTCTCGTGGAAATAGACTAGAACTCGAACTCTTTAACCCGTTCGAATCCCGGAAGGCTGGGCACACTCGCATTCATAATGGGCATCGATGCCGACCCATTAGATGTTGGGCGGAACAGTGTTAGATTAGCTGCATTGCCATGCCCGACAAAGGCCATCAACCGGCCAGTAGGCTTCAATTGCTTCAGCAATTCATCGCTCACCTCATCAACAGACCCGTTGATRAAAATCACATCATAAGGCCCCTCATTGGCRTAGCCATCATTCAATGAGCTTTCCAAAACGGCGGCATTATCAATCTGCAATTCAAGAAGGTTTTCAGTGGCTTGATCTACCAATGCCGCATTGTTTTCTATCGCAACAACAGATTCACAAAAGCCTGAAAGAATGGCGGTGGAATAACCCGTTCCGCAGCCAATATCGAGCGCCAGATCAGTTGGTTTGATTTTGGCAGCTTGCAGCATCCGCGCATGAGGAACCGATTCCATCATATAGCGCGTATCACCACTGCCATCACTCCAGCACTGAATATCRTCATCCATATAGGCAAATGGCTTTTTWGCRTCCGGYARAAAGCTTTCGCGCGGGATTTYGCCAAACCTGTCAAGAATGTCGAATGCMGTCACATCATTCGTGCGCAACTGATTATCCACCATTGTGGTCCGCAAAACCGAATAATCCATTATGAATCGATCTCTCTTTTTTGTGCGTAMACACACACAACCGCCATTTATTTGTAGCTTAGTGCATAGCTGTGCATGCAAGCCCGCGCAAGRCTGGAATTACCCCCGAACCAGTTGAAAATCGAAATACTATCAATTTGATAACCAATTTAGTCATCAGATCGCATTTTGGTGTTGTCCCCACAGGAGTGTTTTGCTAAACGCACACCATCCAATGCGATGGCCTCGTGGCGGAGTGGTTACGCAGCGGATTGCAAATCCGTGTACCCCGGTTCGATTCCGGGCGAGGCCTCCAATCTTCCAGCACCTTAAATTGCTGATTTTATTTCCAAAAACCATTAAAGCTGTCAGATGTGGCTTGATTACACCCTGTTTCTGTCTGGTACGCTGGCAACCCTGCTGATTGCCCTGATTATTGATGCCATCATGGGCGATCCAGATTGGCTTTGGCGACACCTGCCCCACCCTGTTGTCTGGTTTGGCGGGATTATCAACTTTCTTGATCGCACTCTAAATTCCAAAAACCATAGCTTTGTCAATAAATTACGCGGTATTTTGGCCGTGGTGATGCTGTTAATTCTGGCTGTTTGCGCTGGAATGATCATCCATTGGTTTTCCCAAAACTTCTTTGTTGGCGCGGTACTGCAAACCCTATTGGTCGCTATATTGCTGGCCCAAAAGAGCCTGATAATACACATCAAACGGGTTATGAATGCACTCGAACAACCCGAATTAGCTGCGGCTAGAAAATCTGTCTCGATGATTGTTGGCAGAAACCCGGAGCAGTTGGACCGGGCTGGCATTTCCCGCGCGGCCATCGAATCAGGTGCAGAAAACCTGTCCGATGGAATCATCGCTCCAGCTTTTTGGTTTGTTGTTGCAGGTTTTCCAGGTTTGCTGATCTACAAACTCATCAACACCGCTGATTCCATGATTGGTCACAAAAACGAGACCTATAGTGCATTCGGTTGGGCAACGGCCCGTCTGGATGATGTTTTGAACCTGATTCCGGCTCGGTTGACCGGATTACTGTTCACTCTGGTATCACCGCTGGTAGGCGGGTCCATCAAAACCACGTTTTCGGGCATGATGCGTGAGGCGGGCTGGCACCGTTCTCCCAATGCAGGATGGCCGGAAACCGCCATGGCCTATGCTCTCAACATATCTCTTGCCGGGCCACGCAGCTATGGCACAGAGCAGGTTGATGCGCCCTGGTTCAATGATGCGGGCGAAAAACAGACTGATCAGCATGATATTAAGCGATCACTCAAACTATTGATTGGCGCGCTGGTGCTGCAATGGTTGCTTTATCTGGGCATTTACGCGGCGCTTAGCTGATCTATTCAGAACGCTTTTGAGCAATCCGCAGCATTTCATCCAAATCCAAAAACTGCGCCACATGATCTGCCAAWGCATCCARYGTGGTTTCAATTTGTTGTTCATGCGCCAAATCAGACACCGTATCAAAGCCCTGTAAAAACGCTTTCCGAAATGCATCGCTRGCAAACAGGCCATGCATGTATGTGCCGAAAACCTTGCCATTAAGTGATTGCGCGCCATCTGGGCGCTCCCCAATCATCACCATGGGGCGTGCGCAATCGGGCCCGCCGGTTTTGCCTAAATGTATTTCATAGCCCATCACAGACGCGCCAGAGCCACAATGAATACCATGGGCCACCCGTGTGGCCTTTTGCGCGYCCAGYGTKGTTTCAATRTCCAGCAAGCCCAAYCCAGTWAYGGTTTTTGARYGGCCCTCGATACCATGCGRGTCAGAWATGGTTCGGCCAAGCATTTGGTAGCCACCACRAAGCCCCATCACGGCTCCACCCGCACGCAAATGCGCTTTGATATCTATGTCCCAGCCTTGCGCCAGCAGAAACTCCAAATCAGCGATRGTGGATTTTGAGCCCGGAATAAGAATCAAATCCGCATCCAACGGCAAGGACCTGCCACCTTCAATCAACTCAACACTTACATTGGGTTCATTGCTCAACGGATCGAGATCATCGAAATTGGCAATACGCGGCAAGCGCGGCACGATGATTTTGAAGTTTCCAGCACCTGTTACACCAGTCGGCAAATCCAGCACATCTTCTGCCGGTAGCTTATGCGCTTCGGCAAAATAGGGCATAACGCCAAGCGATGGCCACTTGGTGCGCGTTTCAATCTCGCGCAGCCCCCCGTCAAACAGGCTGACATCGCCGCGAAACTTGTTGACCACAAAACCCTTTATCCGCTCCCGATCTTCCTGCGGCATTACCACGCCTGTGCCCACAAGGCTGGCAATAACGCCGCCCCGGTCGATATCTCCAACCAGTATCACCGGCACATCAGCAGCTTCCGCAAAGCCCATATTGGCGATATCACCAGCGCGCAAATTGACCTCGGCCGGGCTACCAGCGCCTTCAATAATGATTAAGTTATAAGCGTCTTCAAGTTGCCGAAAACTATCCAGTACATGGGGCAAAAGCTCGTTTTTGAACGCACCATATTCGCGCGCGCGCATGGTGCCAAAGCGCTTGCCTTGTACGATGATCTGAGAGCCGGTTTCGCTTTCTGGTTTTAGCAACACCGGGTTCATATGAATGCTGGGTTCCAGCCCAGCGGCACGCGCCTGCAACATCTGCGCGCGGCCAATTTCGCCATCCCCGGCAATACCAGCATTGTTAGACATATTTTGCGGCTTAAACGGCGCAACCTTTAGGCCGCGCCGATAAAACGCACGCACCAGCCCGGCCACCAGCAACGACTTGCCGACATTCGATCCGGTGCCTTGCACCATCAAGGCTGGCGTGCGTGCCATGGTTGATTAAAACTCAATCCCGATTTGGGCTTTGACGCCGGAGCGGAACGGATGCTTGATCATGGTCATTTCTGTCACCAGATCAGCAATCTCCATCAGCTCTTCCTTGGCGTTGCGGCCCGTAATGATGACGTGTTTGTCTTTTGGCTTATTGCGCAAAAATTCGACCACTTCATTGATATCGAGATAATCATAGCGCAGCACGATGTTCAGCTCATCCAGCAGCACCATTTTATGCTCATCATCCATGATAAGTTCTTTGGCCTGCTCCCAAGCGGATTTAGCGGCAGTAATATCGCGCTGGCGATCCTGCGTTTCCCAAGTAAAGCCCTCGCCCATAGTGCGCAGCGTCAGCTGATCGGCAAATTTATCGAGCGCAACCCGTTCGCCGGTTTCCCACTTGCCTTTAACGAACTGCACAACACCCACTTTGTGGCCATGGCCAAGCGAGCGAAACACCATGCCAAAAGCTGCGGTGGTTTTACCCTTACCCTTGCCAGTATGGACAATCAGCAAGCCCTTTTCGATGGTCTTTGTCGCGATTATCTTGTCGCGCGCGACCTTCTTCTTACGCATTTTCTCTGCGTGACGGGCGTCCAGCTCTTCCTCAGTCATTTCACTTTTCTTGACCATCACACGGTCTCCTTTTTCAAATCCTGCAAATCTGCGAAAATGCTGTTGCGTCGCGGTTGCCACAATCCCCGGTCAATCGCCTCGAGAAAACGATCCGCCATTTCTTTCAAAGCTGCGGGGTTGTGGGTCTCAATAAAATCACGAACCGCGTCATCTTCAAAATAGGCTTCGTGCAGCATATCAAACTGATAGCTTTTGACAGCGCGCGTTGTGGCCGCATAGGCGAACAGATAATCCAGCGTTGCCGCC
Source organism: Hyphomicrobiales bacterium (assembly GCA_002746425.1). Classification (GTDB taxonomy): domain Bacteria; phylum Pseudomonadota; class Alphaproteobacteria; order Rhizobiales. Next base: position 27,430 of record NVXB01000043.1, read on the forward strand.
ATTTCAAACGCACCTTTATAGCCGTGCCGCATCATGCCAGCAATCCATTTGGGGTTGACCGCGCGGCTGCGCACGACACGGGCAAGCTCTTCTTCAAGGCTGCGTATTTTGGGCGTTTCAGGGCGCGAATGATCGCCGTGATAAACCTTTGGTTCCACGCCAGAAAGAGTTGCGACTGCTGCCGTTAAACCACCCTGAAACTGGTAATAATCATCGCTGTCCAAAATATCATGCTCGCGATTATCCTGATTTTGCAGCACAATTTTGGTTTGCTCCAAGCGGGTTTCCAGCAGGTCTCGTGCGCCATCACCCTCGGTACCACCGCCATAGGCATAGCTGCCCCATGTTAGAAAACTATCAGCAAAATCAGAACGTTGATCCCAGATACCTTCATCAATCAGCGTCTGCAAGCCTGCACCATAAGCACCGGGCATAGAACCAAAAATGCGAAACCCTGCACGCTTGTCGGCGTCTTGTTGGCCAAAACCCTGTTTTATCAGTTCCACAGCTTCTGCTTTCATTTTAGCTGCAATCGGATTGGCATCCGCAGCCTCATCAAGCGCGCCAATGGCACGTACCGCACTATCAAACAAATCAATCTGATGCGGAAAGGCATCGCGGAAAAAGCCTGAAATACGCAGAGTTACATCAATGCGTGGGCGCTTTAGCTCCGACAGAGTCATAATTTCGAAGCCCGTAACGCGGCCCGACATTTGCTCCCACACAGGCCGCACGCCAATCAGCGCCATGGCCTGCGCAATATCATCACCGCCGGTACGCATATTGGAGGTGCCCCACGCCGTGAGCGCGATGGCGCTGGGCCATTCGCCCTCTTCCTCGAAATAGCGATCCGCCACCAGATCAGCCGAGCGCCGCCCCAAATCCCAAGCCGTGGGCGTGGGCACGGCGCGCACATCCACCGAATAGAAATTGCGGCCCGTTGGCAAGCAGTCCAGCCGCCCACGCGTTGGTGCACCAGAAGGGCCCGGTTCAACAAAGGTGCCATTCAGCCCATCGAGGCAGGATTTGATTTCATTGGCGCCGCTTTCATCCAGCATCGGGGCAATGCTGGTTTGGATGTGTACCAATGCCTTTTGGGTTTGTTCGTGACCAGCCGGGCACTCCATAGCACCCGCAACAAGCGCCTTGGCATACAGCTCTATGCGCTCAACCGTGTCGCCATTCGTACGCCACACATCATCACTGACTTTTTGCAAGGGGTTGGGCTTGTTGCCACTCCATTCCTGCGACAAATCACAGTCCAATGGATCAAAATCTGTAAAACTCATGTCACTGGCAATAGCGCGATGAAAAGACTGCCGGTCAATGCCCGGAATTCTGCATAGCGCAACCAGCGTATCAATGCGCTGTACTGTGAAGGGAGATGAACCAAAAGTGTGAAGTCCATCACGAATTTGCGCTTCTTTCAGCTCGCAGATGTATCCATCAAGTTTTAACAGCGCATCCTGGCGGTCAAAGCTGGGTCCAGAGAGGCCCAATTCCTCTTCCAGATGATGTCGCTCAATGGCCTCAAAGATACGCTTTTCCAATGCCTTAACGCGCCTGGAGTCCACACCCTGCGCCAGAAAATACTCATCAATTAAAGCTTCAATTTCAGACAGTGGACCATAGCTCTCAGCGCGGGTCATTGCGGGCATTAGATGGTCAATAATGACCGCAGAATTGCGCCGTTTTGCCTGACTTCCCTCGCCCGGATCATTGATGATGAAGGGGTACACAAGTGGCAAATCGCCCAAAATCGCATCAGGCCAACACTCTTCAGATAGTGCCAAAGCCTTGCCCGGAAGCCATTCCAAATTTCCGTGTTTTCCCAAATGTATCAAAGCATTAGCGCCAAATTCATGGCGCATCCACATATAGAAAGCGAGGTAATTATGCGGCGGCACCAGCGCCGGATCGTGATAGGTCTCCTTGGGATCAATATTATATCCCCGCGCCGGCTGTATCGCGATAACGACATTTCCAAAGCGATGCACCGGCAACCGAAAAGCGCCATTTAGGCACATCGGATCGTCCTCAATCGCGCCCCAGCGCTCATAAATCTTTTCCTGAAGATTTTTGGGTAGTTCACTGAAGTATTTAGTGTATTCTATCTTAGATAGAGTTTGTTTCGCCAATAACAACCGCTCACGATCAAACGCATTGGTGGGCCCTGCCATCAACAAATCCATCAGTGCCTTGTCGTTTTCAGGCATGCCGGACACATCATATCCGGCCTCACCCATCGCCTGCATCACCGCAATTGCACTGGCAGGCGTATCCAACCCAACCCCATTGGCCAAGCGCCCATCCTTGTTGGGATAATTGGATAAAATCACGCCAATTTTCTTGGCAGACGGCTCAATACTGCCAAGTCGTGCCAGTTTCGTGGCCTGTTGCGCCAGTCGCTCAACCCGGTTTTGAAGCGGGACAAACCGCACAGGCGTACACTCGCTCAGCGCATCAAACGTGCCTTGTTCCTTGAACGAGATGACTTGCGACAATATCCGCCCATCAATTTCCGGCAATACAACATGCATCGTTAAATCTTTTACAGAAAGCCCGCGATCACTATCACGCCAGCCTTCCTGAGATGTCCCCGACATAACAAACTGCAATACCGCGCGAGCGTAGGTATCCAACGGAGTTTGGCTATGCCGCACCCCAGCTTTGGACACCGCGAAAGCCGTGCCATTGAGCACCACAGAGGGGTTTTGTTCACCGAGCACCGAGTGCAAGAACGCGACGGATTCTGGATCTTTCAGGCTAGAAACATAGATCGGCAGCGCGTTGACGCCCTCAGCAACAAGCGCCTCGATCAAGGCATCAATCGGTGCGATAGCGTTGGCCTGGACGGTAGAGCGGTAAAATACAATGGCTGCCAATTCATTACCGCACCATTGCTGCTCAATGTCTTCACGCTTTGGCTGCGATATTTTTGGCCAATAAAGCCCTGCTTTGGGCAAGATGCGCGGAGGATCGACATCAACTTTTATGCCAATGAGCCCGGCTAAATGCAGCAAGGCATTGCGCAGATTGTCAGCACCGCCCTCAAGGCAATAGCGCCAGAATGTTTGTGCAGGCTCAAGACCTGTATTGGTCACGTTTTCTAGATCAACATCCCAATTGGCATCGCCTGGCACAACAATCAGCTTGGTGCCATTGGCATTGGCCAATTCACTCAGGCGCTCCAACCCATAGGGCCAGTAACCACGTCCACCAAGCAACCGCACGACAATCAACTTGGCATGACACAGCGTGTTTTCAGCATATAAATCAATGGAATAAGGATGCGACAACGCCATGATATTGGCGATACGAAGCGACGGAAAATCATCGCCGAGCTGCGCACGGGCGGCGGCAAAACCGGAAATTTCGGTATCTGCCGCTGTTAGAATAACGATATCCCCGGCACTTTGGCCAAGGTCTACCGCATCCTCGCCATCATCAATACGCCGTGTCTGTGCCTGAAGAATATGCAAAATATCAGCCGGTCTGTTTCAGCGAGGTTTCGCCCCTAAGAGCAAGCGAAATGGCGGTTTGATCAAAATCATGCGCACCAATCACCACCAGTTTTGAGTTTCCACCAGAGGGTTTTGCAAACCATGTTTCCACCCGTGGGCCAACGGCCTGCACGGCCAGAGGCGCAGATTTACCCTCAATGCTCACACTGCCCTTGATGCGCAACACGCCATGAAGGGTCATGGCTTGCAGCACAGCAACCTTGGCGGCATCCACATTGGCATGCGACACGCTTTCGACCACAAAGGTCTCAAAATCATCATGGCTATGTTCATGGTCATGATCTTCATGATGGCTTTTGCGGTTGTCCATATCGTCTTCCGCACCTGATGTGAGACCCAGCAGAATTTCGGGAGAAATGGCCCCGTGCCTGGCTTCAATGAACCGCACACCAGCGCGGGTATCGGCCTGCGCAGTGGCTTTGGCATCGCGCAACGCCTCAGCACTAACGATATCTGCCTTGGACAGCACCACCAGATCCGCGCACTTCAATTGGTCCTCAAACAGCTCTTCAATCGGGCTTTCATGGTCCAGCGCCTCATCGGCGGCACGCTGCTCTTGCAAGGCTTTTTCATTCTGCACCATTTTGCCGTCAGCAAGCGCTGCCGCATCCACCACGGTGATAACGCCGTCCACCGTCACCCGCGACTTCACACTAGGCCACGAAAACGCCCTCACAAGGGGCTGTGGCAGCGCGAGGCCGGATGTTTCGATGATGATATGGTCTGGCAGCTCATCGCGCTCTAGCAGGGCTTCCATGGTCGGCAGAAAGTCATCAGCAACGGTGCAACAGATGCAGCCATTGGTCAGCTCGATAATATCATCAGCGCTACAGGCATCGGAATTACAGCCCGCCAGCAAATCGGCATCAAAGCCCATATCGCCAAATTCATTGATRATCAGCGCAATGCGCCGCCCACCAGCGTTTTGCAACAAGTGCCGAATGATGGTGGTTTTACCCGCGCCGAGAAAACCGGTGATGATAGTGGCAGGAATTTTCTGGCCGCTTGCCATGGCAATGTCCTTTTATGATTTAAGTGTCAGTGGCAGTCCGGCGGCAAYAAAATCCACCCGYTCCACCRCCGCAGCAATTTCTTGATTAAGACGACCTTGCTCGTCRCAAAAYTTTCGCGCAAGAGCRTTTTCCGGCACAATGCCAAGGCCTACTTCATTGGATACAAACACGATTTTYGATKTTARCGYRGRAATYRCRATCRCAAGRYYGGMAACTTCATCRGCRATASTRCGYGYATCATGCATCAAATTRGAGAGCCACAATGTCAGGCAATCCACCAACAACACATTGTTAGGTGCATCAACCGATTGAATGGCTTTTACCAATGACAAAGGTTCTTCAACCAACTGCCAATTGGCCCCGCGCCTTGATTTATGAAGTTTTATCCGCTCCTGCATTTCGCCATCACCGACCTGAGACGTGGCGATGTAAACCGGTTGAAGACCAGAACTTAGCACCAATTGTTCTGCATGCACGCTCTTTCCAGAGCGTGCACCACCCAAAATCAGGGCAGATCGAAATGGTTTGGCATCGGCCAAGACTAGAATCTCAACCGGCGATAAATGAGCCCGCTAAACAGACCCAAAAGCGCCCAGAACACACCCATAATCACCAGCGAAGCAGCGGCAAAGTGAGCTGCCAATTCGGCAGGAACCGTGCTTGAGTAAGCCTCAGGATGTGGCGCTCCGTAGATATGAGGGGCAATGATCAGCACAACAGCCAGCGCCATCATCAGCGGATTACGGCGGTAGGCCAGCAGCAACATGCCAATGGCGGTACATACAGCTGTCGCAAGCCACCATATTTGCCGCGCGGCGAGCTCGGCCGCTGCCGCACCCGGTAATTCCACCGACAGCCCTAAAGCAGGCGCTAAATGCACCGCCGCAAAGCCACCAAGGGCCCACAGCAGCATGGAATGGCCGGTAATTGGCTTGTTGAGAACAATCATTGCAGCCAGCAACATCAACGCAAAACCGACGCCCAACAATACATTGGACATGGTTGTGTAGAAAGTGCGTTCCACACCATCTTGCGGTGCCCAACCTTCRGCTTCRSYACCCTCRGCACTGGCGTGAGAATGGGCGTCACTCTCATCACTTGTGCCATGGCCRTGCTCRCCGCTRGATTCCGTTACYTCRAACTCTTCAGCGTGCAAAATCATGGGTGTTGTCGTAAAATACTGCAAGGCAGACAAAATAATACCYGCAGCSAGCCCCGCAGCAGCGGCGCTCAGCAAAATTCGCAAAAACATAATAATCTCCTGAAAGAGGCKTTTAGCCCCTGTTACCTTGCATTAATGGCAAGGAAATCCGCTGGCGTGACGTGAGTCATGCGCCGCATTGTGCAGTGCTTCGGGGTAGGCAAAGCCCACACCAAAAACCACAGTGAGGCCAAGCACCAAGGCACCTAGAGCCGCACGCAATGATTGAGAGCGTTCAGAAATATTTTGGTCTGCTAATACAGCAGCTTTTGTAGATACAGTCGTCATAATATTCTCCTGGCCGTCCACCCGACGGCGGGTTGATTAACATTATGTCGGCAGGTCTCCTGGCTCACGCATCAACATGCTTCATCTGCACCTTCCCAACCTATTCGTCATAACAACGACAGATCAGTGGTAATTGCAGAGCACTTCGCGCCTACAGTTGCGGGGGCAGCTGCGGTATCGAAACCCCGGATTGGGTTATTCCTGACCGCATTCCCATTTCACCCCCAAATGGCTATTCCATTGTAGTGGGGGACCGACACACAAAGCATAGGGCGAAAAACGGGACAAATGCAAGCACAGAAGCGACACTTTTGATCGCAATTGGCAAATGGGAAAAACCCTATTGGCACGTTTTCGTTGAACAAAATTCACATTGAGTGAAATCGGCTCTTGGCAAGCGCAGATTCCTTTTGTATAGACCGCTGCACTGATCCCCGATAGCTCAGTTGGTAGAGCAAATGAC
>NVXB01000142.1 GCA_002746425.1 Hyphomicrobiales bacterium
TGCTGGTCAACTGCGCTGGCATCGGGCGTCACAGCAAGGCACTGGATACCACAGAAGAAGATTTCGATTTCGTCGCAGATGTCAACTGGAAGGCCGCGCATTTTGTGTCTGGCGCTGTGGCCAAGGGCATGATTGACAACGGTATCAAAGGCTCCATCATTCATATTTCATCGCAGATGGGCCATGTTGGCGGCATTGATCGCTCGGTCTATTGCGGTTCCAAACATGCGGTCGAAGGTATGGTCAAATCCATGGCCATTGAATGGGGCGAGCACGGCCTTCGCGTCAACACGGTTTGCCCGACCTTTATCCGCACGCCTTTGACCGAAGTCACGTTTAACGACCCGGAAAAGATTGCCTGGGTGATGTCTAAAATCAAACTTGGCCGGGTTGGCATGGTTGAGGATATTATGGGCGCTGTGGCCTATCTGGCGACCGATGCATCGTCGCTGGTCACAGGCACATCGATATTGGTTGATGGCGGCTGGACAGCAGGCTAAAGCGCCTCTGCGGTTACTGCTCTCATCGGATCAAAAGCGCGCACGGTTTCAGGGCCAACATCTGTGGCGCCGCCTAAACGGCTGACGGCTATCGCACCCATTGTATTTCCAGCGGCAAGGCATGACATTGTCTTGTCGCCATTGAGCCAGGCATTGAGAAATCCCGCGTTAAACGCATCGCCCGCGCCGGTGGTGTCGACTACATCGACCAGATGCGCGCTGGAGGATATCGTCTCCCCTTGGCACTGCGCCTCAGCGCCCCGCTTGCCGCGTTTCTTGACGGTAAGCGTTGCAAAGGCTGTCTGACTATTGGCCTGCTGAAGCCGCGCGATTTCCGCCTCATTGGGCAGGAAAACGTCGATTTGTTGTAACAGTGCCAAAACATCAGGATGCGAGAAAGACTCTTCTGCCCAGCTACAATCTACGGAAATTGTCAGCCCTGTATCGCGCGCTTTTGCGATGAGATCGGGGTGAGAAATAAGCGTTGTCAGCTCGCCTATATGTAGATGAGTTAGCTCAGGGTCATTCAACCAGCCCAAATCGTCATTTTCTAAAACGGCACCGGATTGCCGCGTTAAGAAAGCACGATCGCCGCCATGGGCCATGGCCACGGTAATTTGTGGATCAGCGCCCGGTTTGGATGGCGTGCAATGCGTTGTGTCGATGCCTTTGGCGTTGATTTCCGCCATCACCAGCGACCCAAATGGCTCTGCGGGAATAGCAGCCACAAGCGAAACCTTGCGCCCCAAAGCGGCCAGATAAGCACCGGTTATATAGGCCCCACCGCCGGCATGCACGGCTAGACTATCGGCAAAAACCTCTTCGCCGAGCCTTGGCATTTTTTCCATACCGCCGAAAATAAGATCGCAATAAAGCTGCCCGACGCAAACAACTTTGCCCGGATTGGCCGTCTTTGAAATTGCGGTTGCCACTGGGGTCAAGTCAGCGCCTCACCTGACTTGGCATCAAACAGATGCATGTTGTTGGCATCGGCGCTCAGGCTTACGGTCGCACCCATTTTAGGCGGCGTACGGCCCGATGCCTTGGCAATAACTTCGCGGCCATCCACGGTGACATAGACCAGTGTTTCAGCGCCAAGTGGCTCAAGCACATGGACCGTGCCCTCAAACAACTTTTGCTCATCACCAACGGTGAGATCATCGGGGCGCAGGCCCAGCACGACTTTGGTGCCATCGGCAATCTGGCGTTCGACCTTCATCGCAATGCTCAGATTATTCGAAATTTTTACCGAGCCATCTTTCCACACGCCCTCAATCATATTCATCGATGGTGCACCGATGAATTGCGCGACAAACATGTTTGCAGGTTCATGAAACACTTCAAAAGGCGTGCCAATTTGCTGAATATCGCCATCCTTCATGATAACAATACGGTCGGCCATCGTCATCGCTTCCACTTGATCGTGAGTCACAAAAATAATTGTGCTTTTAACGCGCTGGTGGAGTTTCTTAATCTCAAGTCTCATCTGTGTGCGCAATTGCGCATCGAGGTTTGAGAGTGGCTCGTCAAACAGGAACACAGCCGGATCACGCACCATAGCGCGGCCAATGGCAACGCGCTGGCGCTGGCCGCCGGAAAGCTGGCTAGGGCGGCGCTCCAGCAGCTCTGTCATGGCCAAAATTTCGGCCACTTCATCGATACGCTTTTCGCGGTCAGGCTTGGAAAGCTTTGAGGTGCGAAGGCCAAAACCGATGTTTTTGCGCACCGTCATATGCGGATAAATCGCATAATTCTGGAACACCATGGCGATATCGCGATGTTTTGGCTCCAGATTGTTGACCATCTTATCGCCAATATAAATCTCGCCGGACGATACATCCTCCAACCCGGCAATGATGCGTAATGTGGTTGATTTTCCACAACCGGACGGGCCAACAAGCACGATAAACTCGCCATCTGCTACATCAAGATTGATGCCGTGGAGCACTTCGGTCTTGTCAAAGGATTTGACCAAGTTTTTAATGGATACAGTCGCCAAAACTTTACTCCCGCAGCAATGCGTTAAACGCATTATGTAAGGAGTGTGCGGCCTGCAACTCCCGTGTTTTTGTGCTTTGATGGGCTGTATTAAACGCATCAATTTCAGTGCGATAAGCGCTCAGCGCCTCATTCATTGGCTCAGCTGCCGGGCCGCCATAACGGGTGCGTGCAGCGACAAAACCCTGCGCGCTCACGGCCATGGCATAGGCTTGTTGATCCAATGTGCTGGCTCGCGCGACATGGTTTTGGAAGGCAGCGCTAAAAGCTTCAAAACTTTGGCCAAGCGCCTGCCCCTGCGCAATGGCAGATTTAGAAGTTTCCGCTGCAATTTCATGGGCTTGGCGAAACGATAGCTCATCGCGGCGCACCAGCGTATCAGCCAGCTCTGTCACTGTAATGCAGGCGGCATCGCTGTTCTTGGCAACCTGATCTGCGCGTATCGAGCAATCAGAAATCAGTGCTGCCAACAGCTCCAGCACCCGGCCACCGCTTTCGAACGTGGCATATCCGGCTTGCTGAACCTCGCCCTCGCTGTCGTTCATATCGGTAAACGGCGTGTTGTGCATGGTGTTGACGATGGTATCGCAGCGCCCGCAGGTGACGGAGGCCAGATGGCGCATATGTTCAATCGGCACCGGATTTCGCTTTTGCGGCATGATGGAGCTGATTTGCACAAGGCTGTTGGGCACATAAAGCTGGCCAACCTCAAAGGCAGACCAGAACTGCAAATCCTGCACCACACGGCCCAAATGCAAAAACACCAGTTTGATGGCCGAATACAGCCCGGTTACATAATCGACTGAGGCAATACAGCCATACGAGTTGCGCAAAGGTTCTGAGAAACCAAGTAGTTGCGCGATTTGTTGGCGATCAATTGGAAAGCCCGATGTGGTGATGGCCGCCGCGCCCATGGGGCAATGATCCAGCGCATTTCGCGCGGCGGTAAGTCGCTCAATATCGCGCAGTAGCACTTCCAGCAGGGCCGCCAGATAATGCCCAAAAGTGGACGGTTGAGCTGGTTGGCCATGGGTATAGGCAACAATCAGCGTGTCACGCTCTGCGCGCGCCTTCTCATGCACTGCATTGGCCAGCGCCAAGCATTGATCCAGTAGAGTATCCACCCTGCCCTTGAGCGCGATTTTGAAAACCGTGTGGTCCATATCATTGCGCGAACGCGCGGTGTGTAACATACCCGCAATATCAGGCCCGATACGCTTCTTCAGTTCAGATTCAACGAGGAAGAAATAGTCTTCGAATTCGCCGGTATAGTTCAGTTTGGAAACATCAACCTGTTGATCGATTTCGACCAAAGCCCCGGCAATTTTCTCCGCGTCATCTGTTTTGAGAATGCCAGTATCCACCAGCATCACCAGATGGGCGCGATTGATGGCCCGCACGGCATCGACATAATGCGCTTTGGCCCCTTCAAACAGCGGCGCAAGCACCGTCTCTTTATAAACGGGGTGCGGAAAGACAGAATTATCACTCATCCTTTGAGGCCCGCCATGACAACGCCGCGAATGATGTAGCGCTGGAATACCAGGAACACCACCAGTGTTGGCAATGTCGATATCGCAGCGCCGGTCATAATCAGCTCCCAAGCCACGTCGGCCTCATCACCAAAGGTGGAGAGGCCCACCGGCAAAGTGTACATTTCCATGCTGTTGGTCACGATGAGCGGCCAGATAAAGGCGGTCCAGTTGCCAAGGAATACAAAGATCGCCAGTGCGGCCAAGGCCGGTTTGACCAGCGGCATGGCAACCGTCCACCAAATTTGCAGCTCATTAAGGCCATCAATTCTGGCAGCTTCGATAAAGTCATCGGGCACGGTTTCAAAGAATTGCTTCATTAAGAATGTGCCAAAAGCGGTCATCAGACCGGGGAACATGATGCCCCATTGGGTATCTAGCCAGCCAAAGCTCTGGCTCATCAAATACCACGGAATAACCAGCATTTCGGTCGGGATCATCAAGGTTGAGAGAATGGCGACGAAGATGATTGTGCGGCCGGGAAAGCGGAATTTGCACAGTGTATAGCCCACCAGACTATCGAACAGTACGTTGGAAATGGTGGTCAGCGTGGCGATAACCAGCGAGTTTTTAAACCAGCCAAAAAACCGGCCATCTTCAAGCACATAGGTGTAGTTCTCGATGGTTGGTTCATCGGGAATAAAGTTGAGATTGTACACTTCGTGCGGAAATTTGAGCGAGGTGGAAATCATGTAGGCGATCGGCGTAACCATCGCGATGCCGCCCATAAACAGCAGCAACCAGCGGATGATCTGGCCCATATTTTTGGGGCGCTTACCTGTTTTTATTGCCATCAGGGTTTTTGAAGACGCCTTGACGGTGAGATTATCAACGGTGGTCATGTCCGATCCCTCATCAGCCAAAGTTGCACGAGGCTGACAACCAGCAATATCGTAAACAATACAACGGTTTGCGCGGCAGCATAGCCCATATCAAAGCCGTTAAAGGCGGTGTCGTAAATCATCAACACCAATGGTTTGGTGGAGTTTAGCGGCCCGCCAGGGTCAAGCGTTGTCATGTTGAAGACATGATCGAAAATGCGCAGGAAACCGATAGAGGAAAATACCACCAAGAACACAATTGTCTGTTTGAGCAATGGAATGGTGATTTCGAACAAGACAGTCCAACTTGAAACACCATCAATGCGGGCGGCCTCATAATAGGTCTGCGGAATGGCGCGTAATCCAGCCATGAAGATGATGATTTGGAAGCCAAGCCCAGCCCACACGGCGGGGGCTAGAACGCTTGGCAATGCATTGGTCGTGGAGTTGAGAAACTCGATCTGCGGAATGCCAAAGCCAGCGATGAAATTATTGAT
>NVXB01000044.1 GCA_002746425.1 Hyphomicrobiales bacterium
TTATCATGGTGTTGGGCTTTGTTGCCGTGTTTGGAGCGATTTACTATCGCATCTCACAGAGCAGCCATACAGAAGATGCGCAAAGCATCGCAAATTCTTCGTCAATTCCCCAAATAGCAGCCCAAATCGCCCTGCCATCAGACCTTGGTGTGCTGGTGGATGTGTCGCTGTCGCGCGGTAATCTGGTGGCCAGTTTCGAAAATGGCGCCGATAACTACACGGTTTTGGTGATTAATCGTGCAGATGGCGCGATCGTTGAACGCTTTCAGATGAAACGCGCCGGACAATAATTTTATATTTTTGATGGCTTGGTGAGATGATACTGGGGGTGCGCTTGCGCATCCCGGTTTTATCACGCGTACCAATTTTGGCCCACAAGTTGCGGCTTGATGAGGCCCGATACCCAATTGAGTTAGATCTTGAGCGCTTGAATGGTCAAAATTAGGCCCTTTTTGTGCTGCATCCACTTGGCGAATCATAATAAGTATAAATACCATGCATATTATAGCTAGTGCGYGYTGYTATCTGGATCGCGCCAAATCACCAAATACCCTTTGAAAGGCATCTAACATATGCTTCGAGTAACGCTTATAGCCCTCACATTATTAACAGGGGCTACGTCAGTTCAAGCCAATTCTGCATCGCCGTCTGCCGTCTATGATGCTTATAATACGGCGCTAAAAGGTGCCACGTCATGGGAAGTTATCTTCCCACATATGGCTGAAACTTCAATTGCGGATGTTAAAAATAATACTGAAAATAATTGGACTGCAATCCTGGGGTTTATGTCGTCGATTGCTCAAGACAAGATGAATTTTAAAATCATCAAACAACAGATTTCTGGCGACACAGCCAATGTTGATGCGAGTTTCTGCCTCGACAATATCAAGACAACCGAAGCGGTTGGTCTTTTAAATGAAGGCGGCGTCTGGAAAGTGAAGAAAGTTCAGATGAACCAGGCTAATGATCCTTGCTAATGATAGGGCTAATGCCCTTGCCGTCACGAACAATGCTGCTGGTGCTGTTGTTGAGCGCTATCAAATGAAGCTCGCAAGGCCGTGAATTCATAAATCAMCAGCARCGATAGAATTAAGCCGGGTTGCGCAGGATCATCCCGGTTTTTTCATCGCTGCTRAARCCCATCTTGCGGTAGAAAATTTCAACGCCGCGGGCTGTATCTGTCAAAAGCATGATTTTGTAGGCATTGGCATYCCAGGCGATTTGCTTGGCCTGGTTGATCAGTTTGCCCGCAATACCATTGCCGCGCTGTGCGTGTGCGGTGATGACGTTCTCGATCAAAGCATAGGGGCGCGCGTCATTGCTGCAATTTGGCAGGATATGCAGGGTGACCATGGCAATGATCTGACCATCAATCTCAGCGCATACGACCGTTGTTCCGCTGTGCTCAATGACATTTTGCCAATGGGCTAGATCATCACTGGGCACGCGCTGCGGCGAATGATCGGCGAGCTCGCGATATAGGGCAAGTATCTGTTGGTGATCGTTTAGGGTGGCGTTTCGAATAATCATAAAAGAGTTCGATTGGCCGGTTGTGCGGCCTTTAAGAAGAGGCGGCTTCTGGTTTCAGGCTGCGGATGCGTTCTGACAAATCAACGACATTCTGGCCTTCTTCAGGAACGGCCCCTGCCGGAGCTTCAGCATCGGTGTTTTCAGTATCATCTGTTGATGCTGATTGAGTTTCCAAAGCGGTGGCAGAATCATCCGACCCGTTTGGCTTCTTGGTTGAGGTCTTTTGTGCCGTGGTGGATTTAATGAAGATGCTGACATCCTCCGCCAGGCCTTTAAGCTCTTTGCGCAAATCCAGTTCATCCAGCGATGGCATGGATTTCTCCATCTCGATGATGCGGCCTTCGCTTGAGGTTAATTCGGATTTCAGCGCTACGATTTCCAGTTTCGCTGCGTTCTCTGCTGCAATCAGCTCTGCAACTTCAGTTTCCAGTGCGTAGAACTTCTTCTTCTCAACGCCCGTAGGTGTTTTCAAAGCATCCTTGGCGATAGTTGATTGCTGATCCAGTTCGGTCTCGATGGTCGAGAGGCGCAGTTTCAACTCAGAATATTCAGCCGTTAGGCGCTCAAAATCCAACTCAAGATGCTCGGCATGGGTGCGCCAGCGCTCGGAATCGATACGGTGGGTGTGGGTATCCTCTTGCAGCTTGTTCATCCGCTTTTCCATACGGTTCAACTCAACGGCAAAATGCGCCCGCATCTGATCTTTCTGTGCAGTGATTTCTGCAAATGAAACCGGGGCCTGACGCTCCAACTCTTTAATTGCGAGGCTTCTGGAGCGGCGAGACACCACAGGAATAATTGCGAACAGCAGCAGGCCCACACTGAGTGCACCAAGTGAGATAAACAATGCTGCTTCGATCATCGATAGTCCCTGCTATGTCTCAAACGCTGGCTCGAATAGCCCACTTCTCTTGACTAGAATGGGTTCCATGTCGATTTGGGTGTGAACTTCATATACCCAACATTAACGCCCAGTCTTACACCGATACCAGAACGAACCGGAACAATCACTATATTGCGATTTGCCAGTACCGTCATACCAATTCCGCCAATAACATAGGCCGAACCGTTGACGCCTGCAAACCGTTGATAGGCATGATCCACAGTTGGTAAATTATACACCAGCATCATAACGCGCGAGCCATTGCCACCAAAATCCCAACCGATAGAGGGGCCCTGAAAGAAGATTTTGTGGTTGCCAGCACCCTTGGTGTAAAGTGTGCCTTCGCCATATCGCAGGCCTGCAATGAAAGCTCCGGAGGCTTCCTCGCCCAGAATATAGGCGTTTGGCAGACCATAACTCTGGAAGGCTCGTTCCATGATGCCAGCCAGTCCGCTGGAGACACCGCCGAAAAAATTATGCCCGGCACGCAACATCTCATTGCTGGAATAGGTGCCCTGAACAGGGGCATTAAAATTGTTTTGCRCATAAGCAGGTGATCCGCCCACACCACCGCTTTCCAGCGCGATAAGGGCCGAAATGGTGAAAACACTCATTATCAGGGTGTATATTGTCCGGCGAATGACCGCCTGAATATGCTTGAGCATGCTAATTATCTCCGATTCATGGCCGTCACTATAGTGGCTTCTGCGCGTGCGCGGTAGTCTGCAATGCAAGGTTTCATCCCAAACTTTATAGGATGCCAAGATGACATTGTTCRGATGTTTTGCGCTATATTGTGATTTCTACCAAGATTAAGGCATTGTTATGTGGTGTTGGTTATCTGATAGGCATGGCCCGTTTTCGCATCTTGGTAGTTTTGCTGACATTCTCCACGCTCATATTGTGCGTGGGATGGAYAGCATTTGGTTTCGCCAGTGAGTTTCCTGCCGGTACGCTGGACCTGCAAATACAAAAACAGCGCTTTACCTCAGAATTTGTCGTCAAAGACCCTTTTACCGGGCTTGCCATGGGCGGCGTGGACCCGCTGAGCTATTTCATCGACAATAAGCCCAAGGTCGGCACACCWGAAATGGATGCCATGTGGGGCGGTGCCAATTGGTGGTTTGTCAATAARGGCAACCGAGCGGCATTTTTGGCCGATCCTGATGTTTATTCGCCTTCCTTTGGTGGTTATGGCGCTATGGCGGTGGCGCGGGGACATTTGGCGCAGGGGCGGGCTGGTATCTGGCTGCTACAAGGTGATCGGTTGTTTTTGTTTCACAGCCATGCCAACCGCGTTGCCTGGCAGCAAAACTCTGATGTAATTGCAAAAAAAGCTGCTGAAAACTGGCAGAGAATGTTGAAAAACCTGGTGCCATAATGCGCTAGGGATCGTTTCCTGATTGCGCCTATACATTTATTACCAGCGCAAACCCTGGCTAGGGAAACAACTGGCCGGTGCCCACGCCAAAATGGCATGTTATAGTTAGTCGTTCGATTCGGTATTGGCCGTTTCCAGGTACAAATTTCTTGTTGCACACAGACCCTAATCTAGTGAGATCAATGCATGTCTAATACTACCAGCCTCGATTTGGCAGCTCTATTGTGCAGCCGTGTTTGCCATGATGTTGTCGGCTCTGTCGGTGCCATCGCCAACGGTCTTGAAGTTCTCGACGAGGAAAAAGACCCAGAAATGCGTAAATTTGCTGAAGATCTGGTGCGTAAAAGTGCCGCGCAGGCTTCGGCTAAGCTAACCTTTTCGCGTATTGCTTTTGGCGCATCGGGTGGTGCCGACTCTGAAATTGATCTTGGTGATGCCAAGGACAGGGCTGAAAAGCTGATGGGCTTTGAAAAACCCAATCTGGTTTGGGACATGCCGCATTTGATGCGCCCCAAAAACGAAGTTAAATTGCTGTTGAATTTGATATTGGTTGCCTTGACCGCTGTCCCAAGGGGCGGCGACATTATMGTGCGYATGGAAAATGATACGGATTTGGTGCTCGAATGTACCGGCCGTGCTGCYCGCTTGCCRCAACATAATGARGTGTTTGATGCAGCTCCCCARTCGCTGGAGTCATTGGATGGGGTGAGTGCCCATTCTGTGCAGCCTATCTATGCGGCGATGTTGGCWCARTCYTGTRATTTGAAGGTCACTTTTCAACTGACAGATGAAACTGTTTTCATTCGGGCAGTGCCTGTTTAAATTCTACATCAGCAAAACGCACTGTTTTCTTGCGCTGCGAAATTCTAACCGGACATCATGCTCCGCGCCGCTTTACAACCGACAATTGCTGAACTTTGCACAACCTAAATGAGTATTATTTGAATTAAATTTTATCCCTGCGGATAATACCTAAGCAATTTTAGGGCAGCCTTCAGCGCTTATTAACGAATATATTGTCAACTATGCCCGAGTAATAGGTTCTATTTTCCCGGGTATTAGTATGGATGATCTTCTTCTTGAATTCTTAATGGAAAGCAGCGAAAGCCTCGATGTTGTCGATGCCGAGCTCGTCAAATTCGAGCAGGAGCCGAATAATTCGGATATCCTGGGCAATATATTTCGACTGGTTCACACCATTAAAGGAACCTGCGGGTTTCTGGATCTGCCAAGGCTGGAAGCTTTGGCACATGCCGCCGAAACCCTTATGGGTAAATTTCGCGACGGCGCTCCGGTAACACCGGAATCTGTTTCAGTGATTTTGAAATCAATCGATCGCATTAAAGATTTGTTGGGTGAGTTGGAAACGCGCCAGGGTGCTGAGCCTGAAGGCAACGACTACGATCTTATCGCCCAATTGGAAGTATTGTCTGGTTTGAAGGGTGATCCCAATTCTATCGCCCAGCAGGCTATTGCAGCTGCTGGTGGCACTGTTGAAATTGCCGCTGCACGCGCTGTACCGGAGCCAACACCTGAACCAGAACCCGCTGAAATTGTTGCTGCCCCACAAGAGCGTGACACTAAACCGGGCGAAGTCTCTCTGGATGAGCTGGAACGTCTGTTCCAGGAAGCACCGGGGCTGGATGGATTTGACGCGACAGCAGCCGCGAAGGAGGCCGCTGTTGAATCTGTCTCTAGTGACGATGATGTGAGCGCGCCAGAAGCACCTGCCGAAATTGTTGCTGAAGCACCAGCGCCTGCACCAGAACCAGTTGCAAAGGCCAAGCCGAAAAAAGAGGCTAAAGCCAAAGTCGATAAGCCCGCTGAAAATAAAAGCGCGCCTGTTTCACAGCAAACCATCCGCGTGAGTGTTGAAGCGCTTGAGCAGTTGATGACAATGGTCAGCGAATTGGTACTGACACGCAACCAATTGCTCGAAATTGCTAGGAACAATGACGATATAGAATTCAAAGTGCCACTGCAGCGCTTGTCCAACGTGACAGCGGAACTGCAAGAAGGTGTTATGAAAACCCGCATGCAGCCAATCGGCAATGCTTGGCAAAAACTGCCACGCATTATCCGCGATTTGGCTAATGAGCTCAACAAAGATATTGAGCTGGATATGCAGGGGCAAGATACCGAGCTTGATCGCCAGGTGCTGGAGCTGATCAAGGATCCGCTGACGCATATGGTGCGAAATTCGGCTGATCACGGCTTGGAAACAACCGAAGGCCGTATCGCCGCTGGCAAACCCAAAAAAGGCCTCGTGCGCCTTTCTGCTTATCATGAAGGTGGTCATATCATCATCGAAATCATGGATGATGGCCGTGGTCTGGATTTGGTCAAAATCAAGCAAAAAGCGCTGGGTGGCGGTCTCATTAGCGAGACAGAACATGAGCAAATGACGGATCAGCAGGCTGCAAAGCTGATCTTCCATGCCGGTCTGTCCACCGCAGAAAAAGTTACAAGCGTCTCTGGTCGAGGCGTTGGCATGGATGTCGTGCGCAACAACATCGAGTTGATTGGTGGCACCGTAGACGTGAAAACGGCTGTTGGTGAAGGTTCGACCTTCTTCATCAAAATTCCGCTGACACTGGCCATCGTATCTGCGTTGATTGTTGAAGTTTCTCACGAACGTTATGCCATTCCGCAGCTTGCGGTGGTTGAGTTGGTAAGGGTTCAGGATAATTCTGAGCACCGTATTGAACGCATCCGCGAAACACCTGTTTTGCGCCTTCGTAGTAAACTGTTGCCGCTGGTACATCTCAAAGCCCTGCTGGGGCTGGAGCCACAGCGTGAGTTGAACGATGACGAAATTACTGCCGCAAATGACAATGGTTTTATCGTTGTGATGCAGGTAGGTGCGCAGACATTTGGCGTCGTTGTTGATGCCGTGTTCCACACCGAAGAAATCGTCGTCAAGCCAATGGCCAGCACGCTACGCGATATCAGCATGTTCTCTGGAAACACCATTTTGGGTGACGGTACTGTTATCTTGATTATTGATCCAAACGGCATCGCGCAGGCACTGGGACCAAATGTTGGGGCCGAACATGCCGAAGCCGCCGCGGAGGAAGCCAGTTTGCTGAACACAGCAGCCGAGCCAGTATCCCTGTTGCTGTTCCGTGCAGGTAGTGATGAAATTAAAGCTGTTCCACTGTCRCTGATTACGCGTTTGGAAGAATTTGATTGCTCGATTATCGAGCATTCCAAGCAGCGTCCATTGGTTCAGTATCGTGGCTCATTGATGCCTCTGGTGTTTATYGATCCGGATTGTGAGCTGAAGGGCTCTGGTACTCAGCCGATGCTGGTGTTTACCGATGATGGCCGTTCCATGGGGCTTGTTGTGGATGAYATTGTCGATATCGTCGAGGAAGTTCTGTCTATTGAGGTTCCAAGCGACAAACCTGGCGTTCTTGGCACAGCGATTATCAAGGAGCGTGCAACCGAAGTCATTGATATTGGCTATTACTTGCCGCAGGCCTTTGATGATTGGTTGAAACGCAAAGACATGCCTACYGAGCATCTGACGAAGCGTGTTCTGCTGGTTGATGACAGMCCGTTCTTCCGCAACATGCTGTCACCCGTCATCAAAGCCGCTGGCTATGATGTGACCGTATGYGAYGGTGTTGCCGAAGCCATGCGCCACATTGAAGCTGGTGTGCAGTTCCGRGCCGTTATCAGTGATATCGAAATGCCGGATACGAATGGYTTTGAGTTTGCTGTCATGCTGCGCCGCCTCCCAGAGTTTGCGWCWACGCCGGTGATTGCCTTGTCATCAYTGACCACACCGCAAGCCATTGCGCAGGCTAGAGAATCCGGGTTCGACGAYTATGTCGCGAAGTTCGATCGYCCAGGCTTGCTGGCATCTCTTGAGGAGTTAATTTCAGATATGAGGATGGCAGCATGAGTGRGGATGTAAACGCARCTGACAACATCCAAAAGCATGGATTACAYGAYAGCAACCAACTGGTGAATACCGATCAAATTCAGTATGTCACCGTGATGATAGATGGCCARCTTTTYGGYCTGTCYATTGACCGGGTACATGATGTGTTCATGCCGGAAAAACTRACCAARGTGCCMATGGCRCCGGATGCCGTTGCAGGGGTGTTGAACCTGCGYGGACGYATTGTGACAGCCATTGATATGCGTTGYCTGTTGGGCGTTGCCCCGCGCGATATGGAAGCRCAGCTGATGGCCGTTGGCATAGAAGCAAATGGCGAATCCTATGGCCTGATCATCGATTCCGTGGGCGAGGTCATGACACTGGCGCTTGATACCAAAGAGCCCAATCCGGCAAATCTTGATGAGCGGTGGAGAAATATCGCAGCAGGCATTCATCGTCTGGATGGCCGCTTGCTGGTTATTTTAGACATCAATAGCGTTTTGTCTGCGCTTGCAGAAATTAAAATTGCGGCCTGAGAGGCCAAACCTGGAGAAGTTCAATGAAACATTGCTTGGTAGTTGATGACTCAAGCGTCATCCGTAAAGTKGCCCGCCGTATTCTGGAAGATCTGTCCTTTGAAATYACAGAAGCWGAAGATGGCCGCAAAGCGCTRGATGTGTGCGAAGAAGCCTTGCCCGACGCCGTGTTGCTGGACTGGAACATGCCCGTCATGGATGGCATCGAGTTTCTTGGCAGGCTGCGCGAGCTGGATGGCGGCGGCGACGTTATTGTCGTGTTCTGCACCACTGAAAATGATGTTGCCCATATCGCCAAAGCAGTAAGCGCTGGCGCAAATGAGTACATCATGAAGCCATTTGACCGCGAAATTGTTGAAGCTAAATTCCAGGAAGTCGGTTTGCTGCAATGACAGTATCTGCATTAAATAAAGCGACTCCAGCCACGGGAGCGGCCACTACGCAGCCTATTAAGGTGATGATTGTTGATGATGCAATCGTTGTGCGCGGGTTGGTTGGCAAATGGCTGGATGAAGAACCGGATATCGAGGTTGTCGTAAAACACCGCAATGGCAAGGATGCCGTTGATGATGTTGTGCGCGCTGACCCCGATGTGGTTTTGCTGGACATTGAAATGCCGGTTATGGATGGCATGACTGCCCTGCAAAAGATGCTGGTGCTGAAGCCCGGCCTGTGTGTGATCATGGCCTCTACGCTGACACAGCGTAATGCCGAAATCAGCATGAAGGCGCTTAAGCTGGGCGCGATGGATTATCTGCCAAAGCCAGAGCGCAATGGCGCTGTTTCAACGAGCCAGGATTTCAAGCGCGATATCATCAATAAGACCCGCGCATTGGGCGGCGCTGCCAGATCTCGGCGTGCCAGAAAATTGGCGCAGGCTAGTGCAATCGCGCCAGCAGCTCGTTCTGCTGCAGCAACTGCCAGGCCGCGACTGCTTTCTGAAATCAATAAGCCATCTGGCCAATCTTTTTCGCTTCGGCCCTATTCCAAAATTCTTCCAAGAATTCTTGTTATTGGCAGCTCCACCGGTGGGCCACAGGCACTGATGGAAGTTATGCGCGCCATTGGTCCCAATATTGGCAAAATTCCTGTTGTTATCGCCCAACATATGCCGCCCAATTTTACCGCTATTYTGGCGAAAAAYCTGGGTAAGGAATCRGGCCGYCCGACGCAGGAAGCGACAGATGATGGCACSCTTGAGCCAGGCAATGTTTACGTTGCACCAGGCGGTGTCCAYACGGTTTTGTACAAGGAAGGTGCKCGCATCTTCACCAAGCTGGAAGACACACCGCCGATCAATTTTTGCAAGCCWGCTGTTGAYCCRATGTTTATCAGCGCCAGYGAGATTTATGGCCCGGCYATTTTGTCYGTCATTTTGACCGGYATGGGCGCTGAYGGCGCTGGSGGCGTTAAACTGATCGCCGAAAAAGGYGGCAGCATCATTACGCAGGACGAAGATTCCTGTGTTGTATTTGGAATGCCCAAAGCGGCCGTTGAAACCGGTTGCTGTAGCGCCATTCTACCATTGAGTAAAATAGGATCGGAAATATCCCGTATCCTAAAAGGAGGCCGGCCATGACGCCGATTGAGTTCAAGTATTTTTCCGAGTTTTTGAAAGCCAAATCCGGCATCRTTYTGGCTGCCGATAAAAGCTATCTGGTGGAAAGYCGCCTCGCACCCATCGCCAACCGCACCGGRCACGATTCCGTGGCGGATATGATCAACGCCATTCGGCGCACGCCTTCTGGCCCYTTGGCTGAAGAWGCTGTTGAAGCGATGACGACGAATGAGACATTTTTCTTTCGCGACAATACGCCGTTTGAAAATCTCAAAACTGAAGTCCTGCCGAAAATGCTGGAAGCGCGCAAAAGCAGCAGAAAACTTCGCATCTGGTGTGCTGCAGCCTCTACTGGCCAAGAACCATATTCCATTGCGATGTGTCTTTTGGAAATGAAAGCGCAGTTTGCCGGATGGAAATTTGAGATTATCGGCACCGATCTTTCCATGGAAGCCCTTAACAAGGCGCGCGCGGGTAAATACACCCAGTTTGAAGTCCAGCGCGGCTTGCCGATCAATTTGCTGCTGAAATATTTCAAGCAAGAAGGCGATGCCTGGCAGATCAATGACGAGCTGAGACAGATGGTGAGTTACAAACCCATCAACCTGCTCAACAGCTTTAATGGCCTTGGCACATTTGATGTGATTTTCTGCCGTAACGTGCTGATTTATTTTGATCCCAAAACCAAAAAAGACATTTTGGATCGTGCCGCCAAACTACTGCCTGCCGATGGCTATCTGGCACTTGGCGCTGCTGAAACCGTTGTTGGCATTTGCGATGAGTTCAAACCTGTTGCTGAAAAACGTGGTCTGTATGAAAAACAGATCCCAGGCGCACAGAGTACAAACCGCTTCAATCGCGCATTTGGCTAAGTGTGTAAAAATGGGCACGCCCGATAGGGGCACTTGGCTCAGCACCGTACACTTTTGAAGACACAAAAAAGGCACCCCAGCGGTGCCTTTTTCATTGGTTCAAAATTGCATTCAAAGCAGCCCCTTAGATAGGGCCAGGCCTGATTGGCAGGTTCAAAAGGTGACCTTCAAGCCGATACGTCCCATATGCAGGAGCATGTCGTCGGTAACCAACTTGCTGGTGCCAGCACTATTTGCCTGCACATCGAAGCCGCTCATTTGAGAACCAAGTGTCGCGACATTCTCAATCCAAAGTGCGCGATAGCCAGCAGAAATTTCGATGTTTTTGCTTAGATCGAAGCTGGCACCAATATCCAACTGGCCAAACATCGTATTCTTTTGCCCACTGGCATCAGCCCCGAAACTTAAAAGAGTTGCAGGCGCATCGGCACGATAAAGGCCACTTCCACCAACACGCGCAGTGATGTCATTGATACCGAAGCCTAGTTTACCACCAACGGTTAAATCCAAGCGATCTTTAAAGTTTCTCAAAACTTTGTATTCACCGGACAATTGAACGCCGTAAATCTTGTTGGATGCCTCAATATCGAGGTTCATATAGGTATAGGTGTTTGAGGTTACTGCACCCTGAAAATTTCTATTATAGGCTTCCAGCTCAAGACCAATGGATTGACTCAATTCAAATAGTCGTGGGCCAATGCCGATATTCCATCGTGGTTCACATTCATGGGCTGCAAGGTCTTCACATTCGCATTCTGTGTCGCCATCATGGCACGCAATTTTTTGCCGCAAGTTGAAGGCAACTTCATACGAACGAAACAAATTTTCATTTGCTGATATTGAAACGCCACCATAAACACTTTGATAAGTGCCTGATCTAACTGGACCAACGCTAAAATTTGCAAATCCCAGTGAAATATTTGCGGCATCGTTAGCTGTAGGAAAGGGCGTACCAGTTGGGTTTCCGGCGATGCCACCATGGGATAATGGTTTATAACCCATGGATGAGGAGCCTCCGCCACCAGAGCCTGGCGAGAACATGAGACTTCCTGAAAGGCCGAAGTTATTGCGGTATAATGAAGCTCCAAGTTCAAGTAGAAGGCCCGTGTCGCTAAACGCATCTCCCGCAGTGAGCGTTTGGGTTGAAGGCCCTGTTGCACCCGTGAATGTGTTGCTCAATGGGTTATCTTGCGCCAGAATACCACCGCCGCCGCCAGTGCCGGGCGTGTTGAACATGTGGAATATGTTGGCAAAACCAGAGAATTCCCATTTATCTCCATCGTCTTCCTGCTCAACAAAATCCTCGGCAYTTGCCAGAGAGATTGGRGCGRWYAGCCCAAAGCCAAGCAATAGAATAACGCTCAATTTGCGCAAAAGGGCAGTGAGCAGGGAAGCATTGTTCCCAAACGGACGAAGAAAATACATTATGAAAATCAAATCACAGCAATAAAAATAGTAAGATGCCGGTTTGCAATAATTGTTGCAACAGCCAGACACAAAAAAGCCCTGTAAAAACAGGGCTTTTTGACGTTTATAATTAGTTTTTACTAGGCGCTTTCGCGTAATTCTTCTACATCTGGCTCGCGCAGTACATAGCCACGGCCCCAAACCGTTTCAATGTAGTTCTCACCGCCCGTTGCRACRGARAGTTTYTTGCGCAATTTACAGATGAACACATCGATGATTTTCAGCTCTGGCTCGTCCATGCCGCCATAAAGGTGGTTGAGGAACATCTCTTTGGTRAGGGTCGTTCCCTTGCGCAAAGAGAGCARCTCCAGCATCTGATATTCTTTGCCGGTAAGGTGCACACGTTGACCGCCAACTTCGACCGTTTTGGTGTCGAGGTTCACTTTCAGCTCGCCCGTCGTGATGATGGACTGTGCATGACCCTTGGAGCGGCGAATAATCGCATGAATACGTGCGACCAGCTCATCCTTATGGAARGGCTTGGTCATGTAATCATCAGCGCCAAAGCCAAGGCCGCGGACCTTATCTTCAATGCCAGCAAGGCCTGATAAGATCAAAATAGGTGTTTTGACTTTCGACACACGCAAGGTGCGTAGAACTTCATATCCGCTCATATCCGGCARATTAAGGTCCAGCATTATGAGATCGTAATCATAAAGCTTGCCTAAATCGATACCTTCTTCGCCCAGATCAGTCGTGTAAACATTGAAGCTTTCGGACTTTAGCATCAGCTCGATGCTCTGAGCAGTGGAGCTATCGTCTTCAATTAAAAGAACGCGCATTTCATACCCCTCGTTACAATTCCGATAAATCCGGCAGCCGCCAATTGATCGATCAGAATCTATTCCCTTTAACCAGATCACCCAACCAATCAACTCACCAGGCCAGGCAAAATCCATATACGCCCCGTGGGACGCTGCTAGTGATCTTCAAACTGAGAAGATCCTTCGAATCACCTGGATGGCTAGGTTGCCTCTTGCCAACTGGTTAATCCGCTCACTCAAACTGTTAATACGCACTCTAGTTCATAATGGTTAACAGAATCTGATTCATGTGCGCAACCCTGTTGAAACTACGAATCTACTTTTACCTGAATCTTATTGATTTTATTAATGTAAATGGTAAAAATTAGGTTAATGTTCTACTTTAAGAAAACATTCTAACTGATTCATTGGAATCTAGATTGCGGCATAGAAACCTTGCGGAAACTGGTTTAACTGCGCAAATGTGCCACATCGACGCGCTTTACTCATGGCCGCAACCGGTTTCACTATTATTAAGGAATTTCGTAAACGATTCGTTAGGCTGGACGAAAAGCAGCCATGATATTGTTAATGCGTCTTTCATTTCTCCATATTGCAAATTGCAAAACACCGGAAGGTAGTCGGGCTTGGAATCGTTAACTCGTCGTATTTCAGACATGCGCATCACCCGCGCTTTTGGCAAGGTGGTTGCAGTAAAAGGTCTGGGGATAGAAATCGGTGGCCCCACCAGCAAACTGGCCATTGGCGCGCAGTTGCAGGTGCTTCATGGCCGGGGCTCTGGCCGGGGGCAGGGCAGAGAGCGCAGCGAGACACTGGTGTGTGAGGTGATTGGCTTTCGCGATGGCCGCGCCGTTTGCATGGCTTTTGGCTCTCTGTCAGGGGTGCGACCTGGCGATCGGGCCGAGTTTTTAGAATATAATCCAGTGCTTTACCCAAGTTCCAAATGGATTGGCCGCGTGGTGGATGGCATGGGCAATCCGCTGGACGGCAAAGGGCCGTTGCCCACTGGGCCAATTGCGCAACCTTTCTCCGCAGCCCCGCCACCAGCCCATGAGCGACGCCTTGTTGGCAACCAGATGGATTTGGGACTGCGCTCATTCAACACGTTTTTGCCCTGCTGCGAGGGGCAGCGCATGGGTATCTTCGCTGGTTCCGGCGTTGGCAAATCCATGTTGATGTCTATGCTGGCACGTAATGCCAAGGCTGATATTGCCGTGATTGGGCTGATCGGCGAACGGGGCAGGGAAGTGCAGGACTTTTTGGTCAAAACGCTTGGCGCAGAAGGACTGAAGAAATCTATTGTGGTGGTTGCCACCTCCGATGCGCCCGCGCTTATGCGCCGGCAAGCGGCCTATGCCACCATGGCGCTGTCGGAATATTTCAGCCAGCAGGGCAAACAAGTGCTGTGTTTGATGGACAATTTGACGCGGTTTGCGCAGGCCCAGCGTGAAATTGGTCTGTCTGTGGGCGAGCCGCCAACGGCCAAGGGCTATCCGCCCAGTGTGTTTAGTGAATTGCCACAATTGCTGGAGCGCGCCGGGCCGGGCCGGGGTAAAGAGGGCAATATAACAGGCCTGTTTGCCGTGCTTGTTGAGGGCGACAATACAAATGAGCCAATTTCGGATGCCGTGCGCGGCATATTGGATGGCCATGTTATTTTATCGCGCGATATTGCCGAGCGTGGTCGATACCCCGCGATTGATGCGCTGGCATCGGTTTCGCGGACATTTACAGATGCTTTGAGCAAGGAACAGCAAGCGCTGATTGCTCAAGCGCGGGTGTTGATGTCGCGCTACCGCGATATGGAGGAACTCATTCGTCTTGGCGCTTATCGTAAGGGGAGTGACCCGATAACCGATGAAGCTGTTAAAATAGTTCCGCGCATTGAGACATTTTTAAGTCAAAACCGTGATGATGTAAGTTCTATAGAGGAGAGCTTTGCTTTACTCGGCGCGATTTTAGCCGAGGCAACGGTTACTGGCGATCAAATTGCGAACGCAAATAACCCGGTGGCAAAGTAATTGCGACGCGTAATGTCGTGAGACTTTTGAAGGAGTATTGCGTATGAAGTCTCGAGAGAGCCTATTGAAGTTGAAGCGTTTTCACGTTGAAGAAAAACGCCGTCAACTGGCACAGATCGAGGGCATGATTGACGATTTTCAGACAATGGCCGATGAGCTGGACGCCCAGATACTATCTGAGCAAAAGCGCACCGGAATTGAAGATATCGACCATTTTGCCTATTCCACATTTGCCAAAGCTGCACGTCAGCGCCGGGAAAACCTGATGACATCCGTTGCCGATCTGGATCATCAGCTTACCATGGCGCAGGATGTTTTGTCTGAGGCCATTGAAGATTTGAAGAAAGTCGAAACTCTGGCAGAACGAGATTCTGCACGGGCACGCCTTGAATCAGATTGGGCGGAGCAGGACGAGCTGGACGAAATTGCCATTCAGCGCCACAATATTATTTAGTTGCAGCGAAATTAATTGATATTGTGGCCGATTTTTCGGCCCAGCCCGATTGTGCCTTGCAATGATCATCTAAACATTCCATCTGGGATTGGTGTTTCTCATCAATTTCGGCAATAGCTATGCTTTGGCTTCTGGCTTTTATTCTTCTCTCAGGCACCGTGTCGTTTACCGCCGGCGTTCTTTTACCATTGTTGCAATTGGACCGGCTGTATTTTTTCACCGAAACGCCATCGCTGCTGCAGATAATCGTTGGCCTGTTGCAGGAGGGCGATGTGTTGCTCGGCCTTTTGGTGGCCGGGTTTTCTCTCGTTTTTCCGCTGTTGAAGTTTTTTGTTTTGTTTATGGAAGCGCTGTCGATCACATCTAACGGCAAAAATCATTCAAAATTATTCAATCATCTCAGCATGCTAAGCCGCTGGTCGATGATGGATGTGCTGCTGGTTGCTCTGGTTATTTTTGCCGCTAAAACCAGTGGCTTTGCAGAGGCTGTCACGCAAGTTGGCATTTGGTTTTATGCCTATGCCGTGTTGGCCAGCGCCGTTGGCGCCAGCCTGATCAAGCGTATGAAAGCTATAAACCTTACCAGTTGATGGGCTTGCGCTCTCGAAAGAAACCGCCTGTTGGGCCATTTTCCGGCAGGGTTGTCAACCACACAGGCGTATCAGCGCCCTCTGCCGGTGTTTTAGGGGCGTCTGGCCCACCCATGCTGGTTTGCACCCAGCCCGGACATACAGAATTCACCTTTACGCATTCTGGTAATTCAGCAGCGCTGGTGATGGTAATGGCGTTGAGAAACGCTTTGGTGATGCCGTAGGCTGCGGGCCCAAGGCCTTCATGAAATGAGCCCCATGCCGAGGACAGATTGGCAATGCGGCCATAGCCACGTTCAATCATGCCAGGCGATAGCGCACGAATAAGCCGCAAGGGTGCCATGGCGTTGACCATGATGTGGTTGAGAATGGTGTCATCTTCCATCAGCAGCAGCTTGTCGTCGGCGTTGGTGCCAGCATTGTTGACCAGCACATCAATTTTGAGACCCTCGGCCTCAAGCCATGCCAAGCCTGCATCTAGAGATGCCTTGTCGCCGACATCCACAGATTTGATGTGGATGGTGCCAAAGTCGCTCAAATTCTTCTTTAGTTTTTGAAGGTCATCCTCATTTCGGCCCCACACAACGATTTGCATCTTGTGGTTTTTCAACAGGCTTTCAGAAATTGCAGCGCCGATACCGCGTGCGCCGCCGGTGATAAGTGCTGTTTTCATGATCGTTTCCTAGCTGTTGTTTGGTTTGATGAGAGGGACATGCGGTGCCATCTCTTCAGGAAGAAGGCCGGTCAATCTGGGATCATCCAAGACTTGAATAACCTGCTTTACTGGCACAAACCCGCATTTTTGGTAAAACTTGATAGCCGCCGGGTGGTCCAGCGTACAAGTTTGCAAATGTACCTTTTGAGGATTATCACGCCAAGCTTTTTGCAGGGTCTGCGCCATTATAGCGCGGCCAAAACCGGCACCGGTATGTTTGCCGATGATACCAAAAAAGGATAGCTCAACATCGCCCTTGGGATTGTGGCTTAGCTCTGAAATGCCAATATCTTCACCATCCAATTGGACGGTAAACAGCTTCTTATTTGGCTCATTGAGGGTTTTGTGCAGCTCGCTGTCGGTCATTAAGAGCCGAGATACCCAAAGCCAATTCGCGCCAATCTGGCGGAAAAAATCTCTGTACCAATCAAGATCAGGCGTGGTTTGCGCGGCAAAATGCAGGCCCCGCATATCGGCGTTATCAATCCAGTCGGGCCGCTCTGACATTTCCAGAAATGTCACAATGGTGGCGATTTTGCCCGATGGTACGTCGGTATAGCCGTCCTGCATGGCAATCCTTTCCTGCGTTTACATGCAGCAAGCCGTAGCTGTGGGCTTGTTGCACGTCAATCTCAAGAAAGGGTCGCGTGGCAAATTTGGCTATTGGCGCACAACAATCGGGCTGTTGTCTTCGATTGTGATGGTGCCTTTGCGCTTGATGTAGCTCTCCACCACATCCCAAATCGCAGGGCCGTCTGTGCCTTCATTAACGCTGGCCCAGCCAGAAACCACATAGGTCTTGGATGGCTCAATGGCTTCGCCGGTTTTCAACAAGGTCATGTTAGAAACGCGGGAGCCGATTTTCTTGTTGATATCAATGGTGTAACCCATGCCGCCAACGCGCACCATATCGCCGCCTTGCTGGTAATAAGGGTCTGTGTTGAACAAATTGTCGGCCACATCTTCCAAAATATCTTTGATGAGTTTGCCATCCATATCGGAACGGTAGGTGGCGGGATAGGACATTGCTGTGCCGTTGAACAGATCCTCGCGGGTGATGTCCTGACCGGGCAACAGGGTTGGTCCCCAGCGGAAGCCGGGTGACAGGGCGATATCCGCCTCACGCTCTTCCAGCAGCGCCTGACAGATCATATCGTCAAAGGTGCCGTTGAAATTACCACGGCGATAGAGCAGGCTTTCTGTTTTGCCCAAAACCTCGGTCAGCTTGTCTTTATGCGGGGCGCGGGTTTCGGTGATTTTTGCGGCCATCTCGGCATCTGGCGTGATAACATCGGAGAAAATCGGGATGAGCTTGTGTTTAAAGCCTTTGACCTCGCCGCCCTGCACATCGAGATCAAGACGGGCGATGAATTTACCGTTGGAGCCGGTGGCCAGCAGCAAGGTTTTGCCAACTTGAACGGGCTCTGGCAGCGCATCGTGGGTATGGCCTGTCAGGATCACATCAATGCCCGTTACGCGGCTGGCCAGCTTGCGATCTACATCAAAGCCATTGTGGGACAGCAGAACAACCAGATCAGCGCCAGCATCGCGTGCGGCTGTTATGTTTTTCTGCAAAACCTCTTCGCGAATGCCGAAGGAGTAGGAGGGGAACATCCAGCCCGGATTAGCGATGGGTAAATAAGGGAAGGCCTGACCAACAACGGCGATTTTTACGCCGCCACGATCATAGAATTTTGTGTGCTCAAACGCAGGCTCGTCCCATTCCTTGTCGAAAATATTGGAGCCAAGCAGCGGGAACGGTAAATCATCGAGAATTTCCTGCACGCGCTCTTCACCAAAAGTGAACTCCCAATGCGCCGTCATGGCATCGGGTTTCAGCAAGTTCATCAGATCAACCATATCCTGCGCACCGGTGTGGTGCGAGACATAGGAGCCCTGCCAGGTATCGCCGCCATCGAGCAGCAACATATTGTCGCCGCGCTCGGCGCGAATGGATTTGATGACGGTGGCTACGCGGTCCAAGCCGCCCATGCGGCCGTATTCTTTGGCAAGCGAGACAAAATCGAGATTGCTCAGCGCGTAGGCACCGGGGCTTTGTGCCTCAAGGCCAAATTTGGTGAGGTAATCCTTGCCGGTAATGTGCGGCGGCAGGCCAATAACATCACCAACACCCAAATTAATGGAAGGCTCGCGGAAATAAGTTGGCATGATCTGCGCATGAATATCGGTGATGTGAACGATCGAGACATTGCCGTAGCTATCGAAGGAGAGCAGATCATCCTGCGTCAGTGCCTGACGGGCTGCCAGCGCTGAAAATTGGCCATAACCGCTGGTTCCAATGAGGGCCGATGTGGCTAACGCGGCTTGCAAAAAATGGCGACGTGAAATCATGACGAATTCTCCATTCAGTCGGTAAACGAACGTTCAAATGCTGGATATGTTTGCAGTGTCTGGCAAATATTGCCTTGGCGGCCTTGGGCGGTCTTGGAAAAATAGCTAGGCCGCGACGTCGGTATTCTGTGGCTTGGTAGAGTGACCGGCCCAAGGACTGGGCCGGTCAGATTTGTTGTTAGTTGCGGATCGATGGGGCTTCGACCGACAGGCCGTTGCCGCGTGATGCAACATAAAGTTCCAGCGCTACGAATTCTGTAGAGCCTTCCTTGAAAGTCTCAGCCCGCGTATCACGAATACAACCTTTAAAACGGTTGTGCTGGGTGATCAGATTAGCCTGCTTCAGCCGGTAAACCGGAAAGCCGTTGGTCTGGCCCTGTGACAGGTGATCGGCGCGGATGTATTTGCCATAATTTTCYTCATGRCAAGAWGCGCAGGACAGCTCAAGCTGACCATAGCGCGTGTAGTACATCTTTTTGCCTTCTTCCCAGGTCGATTGGGCTGGTCCGTCGATTTTGACATTGACCGGCATACCGCGAGACTGAAGTGCAATCAGAGCGTTGACGTTGAGCATAGGCTGAGATTTCCAGCCCCATGCTTTCGCCTCCATCCGATTTTCACGGCAGTCATTGATRTACATCTCAATGGTCCAGACTTTTTCGTCTGCTTCGTTCCATTTCGGCATTTTGGCACGCAGGCCAGCCATGCYTTCAGGRCCTTCRTGACAAGAYGCACAGGATTTACCCGCAGCACCATCAACGGTGTTCCAAGTATCCATGCCCTGATCAACAAAGATCATGCCCGGATTATCGAAATCATCCATCTGTAGTGATTGCGTCTCTTTGGTCCGRAATGTCCAACCGGACCTGACTTCATCGAGACTGCCTGCCAAATGTGCAGCAGCTTTGGTCTGTGTGACCATTTCAAGTTCTTCGTTGATGACGAGCTTTGCACCCTCATCGGCAATGCCWGCGCTTACACCAAATGCAAGCATGGCTGTCGCGGATATCAAGGCTTTTAGCGACAAATTTATCATACAATTTCCTCCCCAGTTGCTGGTCCAGCCGCTTAACTTACCTTGATGGATTTTTCCGTCTCATAGACGGAGCCATCATCGTCATACCATGTGAATTTGTAAGTGCCGGCTTCAGGCACTTGAGCTTCAAATTGCAGGTATGGGTTTGTTGAAATAGCGGGTTCCAGCGTCATATCGATCACGTTTTGACCGTTGAAATCGCAGGTAAACCGATTGATGATTGAGCGCGGAATAAGGCTTCCGTCTTTTTTGCTCTTACGTCGACCAGATTCCATCTTGTGGCTGATCAAAGTTTTGATTGTGATAGTGTCCCCGGCTGAAGCCTTTTTTGGCACTTTCACGCGTGGTTTTACACCTTTTGCCATAATCTTATCTCCTTCCGGTTAGCCGCCGCAGCCGCCAATGGTAACTTTCACGGTATTGGTTGCTTTCAAAAAGCTGCCATCGGCCATCTTGGCGATRGCGACAACTTCTTGAGTGCCTGCCAAACGAATACGGGTGGATGCGCTTTGCGCTCCGGCCAATGGGCCAAAGTTAATGGTGCACACTTCCGGGGCAGGGTTRCCCGCTGCCAGTACCATRATTGAGACTGCACCAGGTGCATCCACAGAAATGGGAACCGTATTGCCGTTCTCAGCAATTTCTGGMGTRGTCAAATCAAATTCACCATCGCTGATAGCAGCACCGCCGGTGAATTTTSCAATGGCCTCTTCGGTCGCTGCATTTGCGGGTCGAAACGGTAGCACTGTAATAGCGACCGCACCGGCTCCAAGAGCCATGACCCCTCGTCTTGTAAATTCCATGAGTTATCTCCTCATCAATTTAGCGATCCGGCAGATCACTCTTTAAGTGTCAAAAGATATGCAACCACATCTTCGATTTGTTGGGCATTGAGCAAGGGCGGCAATTCKGCCGTTTTTGCTGCTTTTCCGGTGAATTTGTCGCCTGGGCGAATATAGCCATCGACCTTGTAAAAGGACGGCATGACGGTTTCTTCAAACGTCATTTTCGCATTGGCAACAATGCCGCGAAGCTCTGATTCTGACCATCGATCRGCAGCACCATCAAGCGTTGGTCCAACCTCTCCATGGAAAGGTACGCTCTTCAAGGCTGACACCTCGTGGCATGCAATGCAATTGCCAAGGCCCCKKGTTGTCATGACCTTGCGGCCCTGCTCGACATCACCTGCCATACCGCTAAGTGAACTGGATACAGCCCCATCAGCATATACGACCTGCTTCGGCGCAATTTCTGCGGCTGTTACCGTTCCAGCAACCACGATGGTTGCCAAAACAGCGACTGGTGCCACGAGAGACGCGCTGAACAATTTTTTAATCATAAATTCCTCCCCTCATTGCAGTTTTACTGCTTTTACTAAGTTGCATGCTAAGGCCCCGAAAAGCAAACACAAATTCAAAAATGTGAATARGTGAGYGGTTTTACGGCCTRTTATCGCCGCTTACCGCTTCATGCTTTTGTGGTCCCRTCAGGCTGGYTTTATTCAACCAGTTTGCCTGCCGCGCGGGCTTCCTCAATCTTACGGGCATGRTATTTCTGGAAATGCTCTTCGCCYTCATAGCCCTTTTCGCGAACCCATTTGAACATGTTGAGGCTGGTCCATTTTCCAAATGCGCCGGGCATAACGGAAACMGCYGCYTGCGCWGCRTTTTGGCCCTCGGTMAYWGTTTCAGGCATRAACATGATGGTSGGCGTATARACAATGCGCCAKGCGCGYGCSGCGGWTTTYTCGGTCAATTCGGTGCCATCTATRTCCAGCACTTGCTCATCRCCRAACAGATTGTATTGCACCACGACAAARTTCTCTTTGATGTAGTCTGAAACCTCTGGATCGGAGAAAACCGTTTCATGCAGGCGSGCGCAATARATGCAGCCGCGCTGTTCAAAGATCATGACAAGGCGTTTGCCCTCGGCATTSGCGGMTTCAATATCRTCCGCAACATCGCGAAATGTCGTGGTGAACCAGTCYTGYTTGTGAAGTCCGTCATCTCCGATTTGCACAGCCCATAGAGGGCTTGCAAGCATCATTAAAATGAAGGTGAGACATGCGATTGGCTTTTTCATAGTGATCTCCAAACGTGCGAATTATTCAATTTATCCAATGGTTCCCAATTGAGGGAATAGTTCAAGCAACCAGAATGACATGGTTTGCATCGACCCGGTCAGGAACATGATGCCGGTAAGCACCAGTATAGCACCCATGACTTTTTCGACTTTGCCCAGATGCTGTCTGAACCGGCCCATAAAGCGCATGAATGGCCCGGCAAAAAACGCTGCCAGAATAAACGGAATGCCAATGCCAAGCGCATAGGCGAACAGCAGCAATCCGCCCTGAAAAGCATCGCCTTGCGTGCCCGCAATCAACAATATCGTTGCCAATACCGGCCCCACACAAGGCGTCCAGCCAAAGGCAAAGGCAAGGCCAACCACATACGCGCCCAAAAAACCGATGGGTTTGTTGCGCACCTGAAAGCGCGCTTCGCGGAATAAAAAGCCAATCCGAAAGACGCCCAGAAAATGCAGACCCATAATCAGGATGATGACACCGGCAACGTAACCAAGCTCGGTTAAATGATCGATGACAAACGAGCCAAGCAACGAAGCGCTGGCCCCAAGCGCCACGAACACCGTGGCAAAGCCCAGCACAAAGAACAGCGATGCGACGACGATGCGGCCTGCCAGAACAGGCGGGCGCTCTTCATCGGTCAACTCATCAAGGCTGACGCCTGCAAGAAAACACAGGTAGGGCGGTACCAGCGGCAAGACGCAAGGTGAGATAAATGAAATCAAACCGGCTATCAGCGCGCCGCTCAATGATATAGAAAGATCCATAATAGGCATTGTTCCATAGGAATGAACATATTCATACATTACAATTTGTTTTTATTTTCAGCAATGAAGAAAAATGCTATGTTCCTTTATAAGGCACCTCCCGCGAATTTAAGGGAACGTTATTTTGCAGTGCCTGGTAGGAAATATGGCGTGGTCCGGTTTCGGTAAGGCTTTGAAATGAAGAAAACTATTTACGGTGCAGTTTTTTCGATGTTGATGCTGGTTTCGGCGGTATTTCAGCAGGCTCAGGCGGCCGAGCTGATCATGCTGGAGCAGGATGCTTGCCCATGGTGTAAACGCTGGCATGCCCAAATTGGGCCGATTTATCCCAAAACCTCCGAAGGCAAACTGGCCCCGCTGCGGCAGGTTAACATTCACAAGCCATTGCCGTCAGATTTAGCAGGATTGCGTGTTGAACCCTTTACGCCCAGTTTTGTGCTAATGGAGGATGGAATTGAACTTGGCCGTATTCGCGGCTATCCCGGTGAAGAGCTTTTTTGGTGGTTGCTGTCTGATTTAATTAAGAAACTTCCTGAAAACGCTAACACTGATTCAGAATCGTAAGGAGGGTGCAGTATGCCTGTTCCCGATAGAATGACAGAAATTCAAACCGGAAGCGGCCTGCCATTGGGCGCAGATAAGTCTATGGATTTCATGATGGAGAGCGCCAAGGAAGCCACAGACTTCCTAAAAGCGCTTGGTCATGAAGGCCGGCTGATGATCTTGTGCCGCCTGGTGGAGGGCGAATGCTCTGTTACCGAGCTGGAAGATTTGTTGTCAGCTCGCCAGGCGGCGGTGTCGCAGCAACTTGCGCGGTTACGGCTTGAAGGCTTGGTGAAAACGCGCCGCGACGGCAAAATCATGTATTATTCGCTGGCAGACGAAAAAGTCGAGCGGATGATTCGCTTGGTTTATGATCTGTTTTGCACAGAAGATTGTTGAAGATTGCTGAGCCTTATGACCAGTACACTCGTTATTCATGACATCGCATCTGCACGCGATACCATTGTTCTAGAAACAGAAAAACTGATTGAAGCGCCGAATTGGGCACCTGATGGCAGCTATTTGCTGGTCAATGGTGAGGGTGTGTTGTTTCGCGTCGATCACGAAGGCGCGCGCACGCTGGAGCAGGTTGATTCTGGCTTTGCCAGCACCTGCAACAATGATCACGGCATTTCACCCGATGGCAGTACGATTGTTATCAGCGATGGCACAAAATCTGGCCGAAGCCGCATTTATACGCTGCCTGTTGGCGGCGGTGCGCCCAAGGCTATCGTCGATGAGGATAATTCCTATTGGCATGGCTGGTCACCAGATGGCGACACGCTGGCCTACTGCGCGGCCCGCAACGGCATTTTCGATATTTATTCCATCTCACTGTCCGGCGGCGATGAGAAACGCCTGACCGATGGCAAGGGCCACAGTGATGGGCCGGATTATTCGCCCGATGGCACATGGATTTGGTTTAACTCCAGCCGTTCCGGCATTATGCAAATCTGGCGCATGCGCACCGATGGCAGCGACTTGCAGCAAATGACAAATGATCCTAATTCCAATTGGTTTCCGCATCCTTCCCCGGATGGCAAAACGGTGTTGTACCTCGCCTATGAAGCTGGTGTAGATGGGCATCCGCGTGACCATGATGTGGAACTGAAACTGATGGACCCGGATGGCAGCAATGCGCGCTCTATTCTGGCGTTTTTTGGTGGGCAGGGTTCTATCAACGTGCCTTGCTGGTCGCCAGATAGCACTAAATTTGCCTATATGCGGTATAGTAAAGACTGAGGGCTTGTGCCGGATGAAATGTTGCCGTCATCCCAAGACTTGATCTTGGGATCCTGTTGGCAAAAGTGATGAAAGACAAGCTCTTTGCTCACGTCGCTCTCGCTCATAAGATGACCGCCATAGTAGTTTTACTGTAAATTTATCGGAGAATGCCTCGCGATAGTTGTGTTGAGCTCAAAAATGCGATACATTCACAAAATCTAATATGTTAGAGGGGAGAGGCGGCATGGGGGAGCTGTCACCTGGAACAATTGCCGCTTTAGGGGGGCTTTTGGGAGGCTGCGCACTTGGTTTTGCAGCCCGCTGGGGTCGATTTTGTACATTGGGTGCCGTCGAAGACGTTGCGCTCGCCGGAGATAGTCGGCGGTTGAGAATGTGGGGGTTGGCCATTGCCATTGCCATGTTCATCACCTTCGCAATGTATGGCGCTGGCCTGATCGACATCACTCAAACTTTTTATCTAGCCACACCCACAACCATTGTGGCGACTGTTGTTGGCAGCTTCATGTTTGGTTATGGCATGTCGCTGGTTGGTACATGTGGTTTTGGCACGCTGGCACGCATTGGTGGCGGCGATTTGAAATCGGTGTTTACGTTCTTGATCATGGGCATTACGGCCTATGCGACGATGAGCGGCGCGGGCGCGTATCTGCGATTGTTCATCAGTGCGCGTTCTGAGCCACCGATGGAAAACGCTAGTTTTGCCTTTTTGATTGGCGATATGACGGGGCTGTCGCCGGTGATTGTGGGCATGGCATTTGCCTTGGTAATTGTGATCTATTGCTTCTCTTCTGCGTCGTTTCGACAAAGCCCAAGGTTTGTTATTGCGGCCGTGATTGTTGGTCTGGCCATTGCTTTTGGCTGGTTCGTCACGGGCTATCTGGCACTCGATCCTTTTGAGCCTTATCCGCTGGAATCCTTTACCTTTGCGGCACCGCTTGGCGAGTCCATTCTCTATGTGATGGCAATGACTGGCAGCAGTCTCAATTTTGGTATCGGCGCGGTTGCGGGGGTGATTATCGGTGCGGCGGTTACCACGCTGTTTCAAAAACATTTCCGCTGGGAAGTTTGTGATGATGCCCGCGAAATGCGGCGACAGATGATGGGCGGCGTCCTGATGGGATTTGGCAGTGTCACCGCACTTGGTTGCACTGTGGGGCAAGGCCTGACCGGCGCTTCGTTGCTGGCATTTTCCACACCAATTGCCTTTGTCTCAATGTATGCCGGTTCGTGGGTTGGATTGCACAAACTGGTTCATGGATCGGTTCTGGAACCGCTCAAACAAGTGCTGTTTCAACGGCGCTAAAAGGTGCCAAATTAAGGAATGATATGCGCAAACATCTCGCCACTTTTGTCTCCATTTTTGTGTTGCTTGTGGGCACAGTAATGGCCGCTGATGGCGATGTGGAATATGGCGAATATTTATCCTCTGAATGCGTAAGCTGCCACCTCCTGTCGGGGGAAGAACACGGCATTCCATCGATCATCGGAATGGATGAAGCCTCATTCCTCGCTCTAATGCAATCCTATCGCAATAAAGAGCGGGAAAACCCAACAATGCAGACAATTGCTGGCGCGTTGGATGAGGAACAGCTCTCCGCGCTAGCCAACTATTTTTCGACTTTAAGCAGTGAGTGAAACCGTTATAGGAGGAAAAGCAATGACCAAACTTTCAAGACGTCAATTCACCACCCTTTTGGGTGGTGCGGCCGCAGGAGCGCTTGCCGCGCCCTATCTGGCATTTGGGGCTAATCCCAAAGTTGTGGTGATCGGCGGCGGCGCTGGTGGGGCAACCGCAGCGCGCTATTTGGCCAAGGATTCCAAGGGTGCAATAAACGTCACTCTGGTTGAGCCAAACAAGCGTTATTACACTTGCTTTTTCTCCAATTTATATCTGGGTGGTTTGCGTGATTACGCCTCCATCGGCCACAGCTATGAAAGACTTGCCATCGAGCATGGCATTAATGTGGTGCATGATTGGGCCATCAATGTTGATGGCGATCGCAAGACCGTATCGCTGGGGTCTGGTGCCAGCCTGAGTTACGACAAACTGGTGCTCTCGCCGGGCATTGATATGAAATATGATAGCGTTCCGGGTTATTCCGTTGAAGCGCAAAACCGTATGCCGCATGGCTGGAAATCGGGTACGCAAGTGCAGCTGATCAAGGCGCAAGTTGAGGCGATGCCCACAGGCGGAACCTTTGTCATGGTGCCGCCACCCAATCCTTACCGTTGCCCTCCCGGACCTTATGAGCGCATTTCGATGATTGCGCATGTGCTGTCGCAGAAGAACCCGACCGCCAAAATCATTGTGCTTGATCCAAAGCCCAAATTCTCAAAACAGGCTTTGTTTATGGAAGGCTGGGAGGAGTATTACCCCGGCATGGTCGAGTGGATTGACCCAGGCGTTCATGGCGGCATTTTGAATGTTAATCCAGATACGTTGGAGATTGAGACCGATCTGGATACATTTGAGGCCGATGCGGTGAGTGTTATTCCAGCGCAAAAGGCTGGCGCAATTGCCATGGCCGCTGGTGTGACAGAGGGTGATTGGGCACCGATTATCCCGGCAAGCATGCAGTCTAAAGCTGATGAAGACATTTATGTCCTTGGCGATGCTTCAGTTGCTTCATCGATGCCAAAATCGGGCTTTTCTGCCAACAGCCAGGCAAAAGTTGCGGCCAATCATATCCGGGGTGCACTGACGGGCAGTCGTGTGTTTGATGCTCGTTTTGCCAACACATGCTGGAGCCTGATTGCGCCGGATAATGGCGTGAAAGTGGGCGCGAGATATTCGGCTGGTGCCGAGAAGATCGATGTTGTCG
The DNA here is from genome assembly GCA_002746425.1 of Hyphomicrobiales bacterium. Classification (GTDB taxonomy): domain Bacteria; phylum Pseudomonadota; class Alphaproteobacteria; order Rhizobiales. The sequence goes on from NVXB01000044.1 coordinate 27,509, forward strand.
ATAAATTCATCTCGGCCACAGGTGAAACAGCGGATTTACGCAAGTCCACCTTTGAGGAATCGGAAGGTTGGTACAAAGCCATCACCGCCGATATGTTCAGCTAAAGCCTATCTATCAACCTGTAACCCGGCCCTTGGTGGCCGGGTTATTCAGCCGCAACAAATTGTGGTTGCTGCTCGTTCTTCCTGCCAGCAATAAGCTGGAATTTCATCGCGGCATAACCACCCAGAACAATCGCCGCTAGCGCAATCATCGATGATGGTGCTGCAGTGGATAGCCCGGCAATGCCCTGACCAACGGTACAGCCAAGCGCGGTGACGCCGCCAAAGCCCATCAACAGGCCGCCAGCGATATATCGCAAGACCGAAATCTCACTGGTAAAACCGCGAAATTTGAAGCGGCCAAAGACCACTGAGCTGACAAATGCGCCTGATATCACACCGCCAACAAGGGCAATGGAAAAGCGGATTGTATCGCCGGTATAGATCATCAGATATTGGATGCTCTCAGCGATGGGAGAGACAAAGCTGAGCGATGTCAGCTGGGTTGGATCGAAATCATCATAGCCAACAACGCCGGTGATGACCCAGCCCAGTACAACCAACAGGCCAACCGCAACACCAGGCACGATGGCAGCTGTAAGGCCACGACCACGGGTGGTCAGCAAGGCAAAAAGCGCAAGGCCTGCAATGATGGCCGCGAACAATGGAAGCAAGCTGGCATTGCCATCAAACAATTCAGCGGGCGCTAAGTCACTTGCAACAAGGTTTTCCAACTCAATGCGGGGCAGGGCCAGAATACCGCGCAATGTGGCATAGGCCGTGATGCCGGTAATGACCAAGGTAAGGAATGCGCGCACATTGCCCGATGCTGCGAGCACCAGCAACCGGCTGACGCAACCGCCCGCCAGCACCATGCCAATGCCAAACAACAAACCGCCAATGATGAGCGGTAGAGGACGAATGGCCACAGACCAATAAATGCTTTCCGACAGATCGACGATGCCAAAGGCCTGTAGCGCCTGCGTGCCGGCAAGCGCGGCCAGWATTGCAAAGGCGACTTGTGCCGTGCGGACTCTGGATTTCGGTTCTTCGGTGTTTGTTTCCGATGCCCATTCTGCGACAGCGGCGCGCAGGCAATAGCGGCTGATTTCGGCAATAACGCCGAACAAAATGCCAAGCACAAGAGCGCAKGCCACAACCAGYGTTGCAGTTTCGTAGGTTTCGCGGAGAGATTCCAAAAGGTCCAGCATTGTCAGCTTCTATAGTTTTTNAAACGAAGAAGCTTTTTACAACGCTGGCCTATCTTGGCAGAGACATCCAATTGCTATTTTGGCGAGAATCTTGGAAAAATCTCCCTTATTGAGCAAAMWTACTGAAAAATGGCCTATTCTTGAGCATAAGAGTAGGCRRTTCCCTTGCGCTCGACATGGCCAAAGCCGGGATGTGGCAAGTGGTAGCCRATCAGGCTCATATGGTCGGTAGCCATCATATCCAGCAGGCGTTTGCGCGTGGCGATACCCTTATCGACATCCACATCGCGGGCAAAGGGCCACTCTGGGTGCTCAAAAGTGATGTGTGGGTGTGGTAGCGCATCGCCCACAACCAAAATGCTGTCGCTGCCRTCTCTYAAYTCAAARGARCAATGYCCGGGCGTGTGGCCAGAWGTRTCGTGRGAAAASACGCCGGGYARAATTTCTGTCTCTGGTTTGAACAGGGTCATCTGATCTTCCAGCAGGTCAAGCCGCCGCTTTGTACCAACGGCCATGCCCATGCTGCTCTCGCCAACATTGTTGACGAGATCTGGGTCAGTCCAATAGCGCCATTCTGTTTCGCTGATATGATAATTAGCGTCGCCAAATACCAGATCATCAAAATCATCCAGAAGGCCCCAAAGGTGATCAGGATGCGCGTGGGTAAACACCACATCGGTAACTTCGGATGGGTCGAGACCAATCTCATCCATGGCATCCGGGAGTTGCCCGGTGGTGGGCATAAAGCCTGTGCCGCCGCCCACATCAAACAAGATGACACGATCGCCAGCGCGCAGAAGGGTGAGGGTGCAAGGCGGCTCCAGCCGGTCTGTTGGCAGGCCGTGACCCGTCATGAAGGCATCGCGCATATCAGTGGCGACGCCGGGATACATGGCTTCCATCGGCAAAACCATGTGCCCATCGCTAAGAGTTTGAATTTGGGACGCGCCCAGTTTCTTCTCACCTAGGCCCAGCGCAGGAACGATTCCAGCGGCGCTGAGAGCGCCCATTGCAGATGCCCCGGCCAACAATTCGCGACGTGTGAATGTCATGATTTCCTCCATCATATATAATATTTTGAATATATAGAGTGTTTTCAGCTTTGACTAGGGTCTGACGTCAATTGGGAGATTGTATTTGCAAGGCTTTGGTCAAGACTTGCGCCGCATGCCATGTCGTCCAGCACATCCATCAACGAGAACACCGGGATACCCGTGCTGGCCTCAATCGCCGCCTTATGAGGCGGCATATTGGTGCATTCCAGAATGATCGCATTGAGTTGCGGGTTTGCCTTAACCAATTTGTTCGCAGCGGTAACAATATCATCGCGTGCTTTGTCGGTATCCATGCTGGGAGTGTTGCCCAATATGCTTGTGCAAAATGCACCGTCGGCAACTGGTGCTTCAATAGGCACGGATAGCGGAATATTAGCTGCCTTTAGATGCGCGTCCGTCAAGCTGGTACTGGATATGGTGAGAATGCCGATGTGATTTTTGTTGGCAGGCAGCAATTGCTTGAGAGGAGCGTATGAAAACAGTGCAGAACTCAGCACCGGGCAGGCGACCGCATCCTGCAATATCTGTTGATACAGCGCCAAAAAACCGCAGCTGGTGGTGATGAGGCTTGCACCATTTTCTTCTAACTCAATCGCAGCTGCTACAAATGCTTCCAGTAAGTCATCCATCTGATTATGCACAACTTTTTGCGGTGTTGCAGCGTTGATGATTTTAGTCAAAACGACAGTTCGAAAAGCGCTTGGATGAGCAATATCCCCCTCGATACGAGGAAAGCGGCTATCTAGCCGTAACAGGCCGATACAAGGTTGTTTCATCGCGAGGTGCATTGAGGCTTGACCAGAAATTCAGACGCTCCCAATCTGGCATGTCTGAAATAATATTGCGAGAGTTTAGCGCACCATGTCCGATGGAAAACACGTTGTCATTATTGGTGCTGGAATTGTCGGCGTGTCGACTGCCATCTGGCTGCAACGCGCTGGATATCATGTCACGTTGGTCGACCGCGAGGGACCGGCATCAGGCACATCTTATGGCAATGGCGGCGTATTGGCCTCTGTTGGCGTTGTGCCGGTAACGGTGCCGGGGCTTTTGCGCAAAGCGCCAAAAATGCTGTTTGATCCCAATCAGCCATTGTTTGTGCGCTGGTCTTACCTGCCGAAGTTGCTGCCGTGGCTAGCGCGCTATCTTAGCCATGCCAATAGCCGCGATGTGAATCACACAGCTGAAGCTTTGACCCTGTTGTTGCAAGATAGCGTGGAGCAGCATCAGGCTTTGGCCCATGGCACAAATGCCGAAAATTTTTTGCATGTTTGCGATTATCTCTATGCTTATGACAGCGCAGATGCCGCTATTGCAGATGCTTATGGATGGAATATTCGCTACCGCAACGGCTACCGCTGGAAAGAGCTGACGGGCGCAGAATTCGCTGCCTATGACCCGGCATTTGGCGACACCGTTGGCCATGCTTATCTCGTCGAAAATCACGGGCGGATATCTGACCCCGGTGCCTATGTTATTGCGCTGGCTGATGAGGTGGAGAAACAAGGCGGCAAGCTCGTCATCGCCAATGTTCAAGATGTCGAAATTGAGGGCGATAGTGTTCGCTCTGTGATAACCGATCAGGGGAAAATACCTTGTGATGCCATGGTGTTAGCCACGGGCGTGTGGTCTGGGCCGCTGGCCGATAAGTTGGGCATTAAAGCTCGGTTGGAAAGCGAGCGGGGCTATCATGTTGAGCTTATCAACCCCTCGATTATGCTTAAATCACCAATGATGATGACCGCTGGTAAATTTGTCATCACCCCCATGGATGGGCGCATCCGGGCRGCGGGYATTGTGGAGTTTGGCGGGCTTGAAAAAGCTCCGCAACAACCGCCCTTTGATTTGYTGYTGCGMCAGGTAAAAGCGGCGCTTCCCGGGCTGACCTATGAYCGRGTRGAAACATGGATGGGGCATCGCCCCGCGCCAGTGGAYTCGATACCGTTGATTGGCCAGGGCGGCACAACAAAAAATGCATGGTTTGGCTTTGGACATCACCACATTGGATTGACAGGRGGCCCTAAAACTGGTCGCATCCTTGCAGATTGCATATCGGGGCGGAAACCAAACATTGATTTGGCWTCTTTCAGTCCTGATAGGTTCACAAAATAACGCAATCATAACAGGCACAACAGGAGAGTGTGACATGACATTGAATAAAATTCTGACAGCTGGCGTTGCCATTGCTGCCATGACCGGGGCCTCTGTGGGCACCGCAATGGCGGAAAAATGGGATATGCCAATGGCCTATTCTGCCAGCAATTATCATTCTGAAAATGGTGCAGCCTTTGCGGCKTGTGTCACATCAACATCTGGTGGCGATCTTGAAATCGTGACCCATCCGGGCGGCTCCTTGTTTAAGGGCGGCGAAATCAAACGCGCTGTTCAAACTGGCCAAGCCCAGATTGGTGAGCGTTTGCTCTCTGCGCATGCYAATGAAAAYCCWATGTTCGGTGTGGATTCCATTCCTTTCYTGGCAACATCCTTTGATGATTCCGTTTCCCTWTGGAAAGCGGCTTCYGGCGCTGTTRAAGCGGCMCTTGGCGACCAAAAYCTGRTTTATGTCTATGCTGTTCCRTGGCCRCCACAGGGTCTGTACTTCAAAAAAGAAGTCAACKCCGTTGCTGATATGAAGGGCATCAAATTCCGTGCCTATAATGCAGCCACTGCGCGCATTGCCGAGTTGGCTGGCATGGTACCAGTACAGATCGAAGCAGCCGAGCTGTCTCAGGCTCTTTCCACCGGTGTGGCAGAAGCGTTTATTTCTTCTGGTTCAACCGGTTACGACAAGAAAGTTTGGGAGCAACTGACCCACTTCTATGATGTGCAGGCATGGCTTCCACGCAACACTGTGTTCGTCAACAAAGACTCATGGAACAGCCTGAGTGATAGCAATAAAAAAGCTGTTATG
>NVXB01000045.1 GCA_002746425.1 Hyphomicrobiales bacterium
TGCGCCTCGGCCTTAAAGACACCTATGCCCATGGCGGGTCGCGCGCTTATCTCATGCGTTATTACGGTTTGGATGCGCTGGCATTGGTGGGCGGAGCAGAGCAGCTTTTGGGCCAAAAATTTGGCATTTCCGAAGATGATCTGGATGCCGTGCGCGTGGATGCTGTGCATTCCAACGCCAAAGCGGAAGGGCTTTAGCCCATGCGGTTTACCGTCACCTATCGTCTGTTTGCCGGCAGTTCAGATCAGGCTGGCCAGCGTGCCGCCGATATCGCGCTGGAGCAAACCGTGGAGATTCCGCGCGATGTGGTGCCGAAAGGTTATGTCGAAGACGTGATTTTGGGCAAGGTCGAGAGTGTAAAGCTTGAGGCAGAAGGGCGTTACACCGCCATTATTTCTTATAGCGCCGATAGTGTGGGCGGCGAGTTGCCGCAATTGCTCAATGTTATGTTTGGCAACACATCGATCCAGACCGGCGTTAAAATGATGGATTTTCAACTCGGTCCGCAATTGCAGGCTCAGTTTCCCGGTCCATCTTTTGGCATAAAAGGTTTGCGCGAGCGCTTGCACCGCCCAACGGGCCCTTTGATTGCGCCTGTGCTCAAACCGCAGGGCTCTAGCGCCGATACGCTTGCTGAAATCGCCTATCGCTGTGTGCTGGGCGGGGCCGATGTCATCAAGGATGATCACGGCCTGACCAACCAAAGCATGGCGCCTTTCAAGGAGCGCTGCGAGAAAATTACCGCTGCTGTGGCGCGGGCCAATCGCGAAACCGGTGGCCACGCCGCTTATTTCCCCAATGTTGCTGGCCATAGCGAGCAGCTGATGGAATTTGCGCGCTTTGCCAGTGATGTGGGCGCGGGCGGTTTGCTGCTCATGCCGGGTCTTTTTGGCTTTGATCTGGTGCGCCGTCTTGCCGCTGACAAAAAAATCAATTTACCGCTTATGACGCATCCAAGTTTTCTAGGGCCTTATGTGCTCTCTCCTGAGACCGGCTTTAGCCACGCCATGATGTTTGGCGCGTTGCAGCGCCTTGCCGGGGCTGATATTTCGGTGTTTCCCAATGTTGGCGGACGCTTTGGTTTTAGCGAAGAAGAATGCCAATCCATCGCAACGGCTTGCCGCGATCCACAAGGCCTTGGGCGCACCATGTTCCCAAGTCCGGGCGGTGGTATGTCGGTGGAACGTGCAGGCGATATGCACCGCATGTATGGTGAAGATGTCGTCTATCTTTTAGGCGGCAGTCTGCTGCGCTACGGGAGCCGTATTGGCGAGGGTATTCGCGACATGCGCGCAGAGCTTGCAAAACAAATAGTTTAAAGATTAATCCGCATCAGGAGATTTAGAATGGGCACGATCAACAATTGGAATGATCAGGATGCGAAAGCATTTCAGGATGCTGCTGGCAGTGATGAAGCTGACCGCCAGGTGGCCTTGCGGGTCTACACATCGCGCCTGATTGGCAATGATCCAGATTTGGTGATGCATGGCGGTGGTAACACCTCGGTTAAGGTGCAACGCACTGATTTATTTGGCAATACGCTTGATGTGCTGCACGTAAAGGGCAGTGGCTGGGACCTTGATACGATTGAGGCTGCGGGCTTGCCCGGCGTGCGCTTAGCGCCGCTGCATGTGCTGCGCGCGCTGCCAAGCCTCTGTGATGAAGACATGGTCAATATGCAGCGCTGCAATCTTTTGGATTCCAGCTCTCCCAACCCCTCGGTCGAAACGCTGTTACACGCCTATTTGCCACATAAATTTGTTGATCACACCCATGCAACGGCGTTTCTGGCGCTGGCAAGCCTGCCTGATCCGCAAGCTGCGGTGACCGAGATTTTCGGCGATAGCATGGTGCTTGTGCCCTACATCATGCCCGGTTTTGAGCTGTCAAAACTCGCGGCCGATGTGTTCGACGCCAATCCGAATGTTGAGGGCATGCTGCTGGTCAATCACGGGCATTTTGCCTTTGGCGATAGCGCCAAGGAATCTTATGACCGGATCATAAAACACACCCAAATGGCGGAAGCCTGGTTTGCCGCCAAGAACGCATCGACGCGCGCAACCTTTACCACGCAGGATGTGGATGTTTCGGACGATGTTGCCGATACGCTGAGCGCGCTTCGCGGTGCCTTGTCAAAACGCCTGGCCGCCCATTCCGGCAATCGCGATATGGCAATGCCAGTGTTTGACCTTCGTCAGGGGTCGGAGATTTCCGCCTTTTTGCAAGAGCAGGACCTGCAAAAGATGTCGCAGCGCGGTGTTGCAACGCCGGATCATGTTATCCGCACCAAGCGATTTCCGTTGGTGCTGGATCAAAATGCGTCAGATGCAGATATTGAAGCAGCGCTGGATGCGTTTGCTGCAAGTTACAAAGAATATTTTGATAGCGAAGTTGTGCGCTTTGATGGCCAAAAGACCATGCTTGCGCCTGTCCCCAATGTCGTCTGGCTCGCGCCATTTGGTCTTATCGGCATTGGTGCCAACAAAAAGGCCGCACGGATCGCTGCYGATYTGGCMGAGCAAACGCTAAAAGTTATGGAACTTGGCGRGGCCGCTGGTGGTTTTCAYCCCATCGGGCAATCCGACACGTTTGATATGGAATACTGGTCGCTTGAGCAGGCCAAACTGGGCAAGGCCAAGCCACTGGTCTTCAACGGTAAAGTTGTTCTGGTGACAGGCGGTGCTGGTGCTATTGGTCTTGCCACAGCGCAGGCTTTTGCCGCGCAGGGTGCCAACATCATGCTKGTSGACCGYGATGAAGWTGCGCTTGAGGCAGCGCGCGCAAAATTTGGCCGAGATAGCGGAGCCATTGCCATGGATATCACCAGCAGCGATGCAGCAAGYRYGGCGATGAATGCCTGTATCGCCCGCTTTGGCGGTGTGGATATTTTGGTGAGCAATGCCGGTGCAGCCTGGACYGGCTCKATGGCGGAGCTTTCCAATGAAGATTTGCGCAAAAGYTTTGARYTRAACTTTTTMGCCCATCAYGCTTTTGCMAAAGCGGCGGCRGCRGTGTTCASCAAACARGGGCGCGGYGGSCAAATYCTGTTTAATGTCTCYAAGCAGGCGGTTAATCCGGGCAAGAATTTTGGTGCCTATGGCCTGCCCAAAGCCACGACCTTCTTCCTGCTGCGCCAATTGGCGCTTGAGCTGGGCGATCAGGGTATTCGGGTTAATGGCATCAATGCCGACCGGATACGTTCTGGATTGCTTGATCAGGATTTCATCAGTGAGCGGGCAAATGCACGCGGTATTTCTGAAGACAATTATATGGCTGGCAACATTCTCAAGCGCGAAGTTGAGGCCAGCCATGTCGCCAATGCGTTTATTGCGCTGGCGACATCTGAACGTACAACGGGTCATGTGATGACAGTTGATGGCGGCAATATTGAAGCTGCTTTGCGTTAGGTCGGCTATCGAAGTACCCGTTCATATTGCAACCATATATTGAAAACAGGGCCCGCTATTGTGGGCCCTGTGCATGTTTCGCTCGGTAATTTCAATGTCTCAAAACATGCCGATTTATCTCTATTATTTTAACTTCTGTATTTTCTAAATTGCCAGAATTGCCGCGCTAATTGGCGCAAATGAATAAGCCCAGAATTCTTTAAAGTTAATTCTCAGTAGTATCACGCAATTGACGAACCGTGAGCTTACGCACGGCATTCAAGAAAACTTAACCTTATCATCATATTTTACCTGCAGATATTACCACTAGTACTTTGTGGATCACAGATTGCATTTTGAATGCGAGCCTCATTGTTTTGGTTATGCCGAGAACGAAATATGAAAAAGGAATTCCAGATGACGAAGACAGCCTCCTACTTACTCGTTGCAGGTCTCACGCTGGCATCTCCATTTGCTGCCTATGCTTCTGGCACGACAGATGGTCACAGTTCTGCATCCAAAGTTTTTGGCTCAAATGATGACGGCCACGGCGCTGAAATGAAGGTGTCGAAAGTTGATACCAACGCTCATGGCAATAGTGCAGCGGCGCCCGCTGGCAAATCGCATGGCAGCCAATGGGGCTATAGTGGTGCAGCTGGTCCGGACTTTTGGGGCAACCTCAAAAACGAATATGCTGTGTGCGGCACTGGCAAAATGCAGTCGCCGATCAATATTTCAGGCGGACTTTCTGTTATCGCCTCTGACATCGAATTCAATTACAGCGTCAGTGATCTGACAATCCGCAATAACGGCCACACGGTGCAGGTGGATTACAATCCCGGCAGTTCTATCGAAGTCAATGGCGAGCAGTTTAATTTGCTGCAATTCCATTTCCACACCCCAAGCGAAAACCTGATTGACGGCAAAACCTACCCCATGGAGATGCACCTGGTCCACCAAAATTCTGCGGGTCAGTTGGCGGTTGTTGGCGTGATGATGGAATATGGTGAGAGAAATATCGCTCTTGCCGAGATTTGGAACCATTTGCCAGAACATGCAGGCGCGCCAACTCGCATTCACAACGTTGCCATGAACGCGCGGGATTTACTGCCAATAACCGGCAATTATCACCACTTCATGGGCTCACTGACCACACCGCCATGCAGCGAAGGTGTCAATTGGTATGTCTTGTCTGAACCTGTTCAGGCCAGTGCMGACCAAATCGGCATGTTTACMGSCATCATYGGTGAAAATGCGCGCCCAGCSCAACCAACTCATAATCGTATGCTGATTAGCGGCAATTAATTCCTACCTTATCTGGAGATAAARAAATGAAAYTGAATATTGGAAGCAWGGTGCCTTCAGGTTCCGGTGGGTCAATGAAAGTTGGCACAAAGATTTTCGCACTTGTGGGCTTTTGCCTTGGGTTGCTGGTTTTGAACTCAGGCGTCAGCATTTGGCAAATGAAYAAGATTGGTATCGAAATTGAGGGCATYGCCGAGCGCGATCTGCCTATGACAGAAGCGCTGACAAGCATCACAATTCACCAACTCGAGCAGGCTGTAAACTTCGAACGGGGCTTCCGCTCCGCTGAAGAAATAGCGGAACACCCTGAAGCACGTGAAGTGTTTGAAAAATCTGTTCGTACCTTTGAARAACTGGCCRTAAAAGTTGACGCCGAATTTGTAGAAGCRAAAWCAATTGCAAGCCATGCCATTGAAACTGCTGCAACTGAGGAAGGCAAAGCKGAATTCACYCATGTTTTGCATGAGCTGGAYAAGCTGKCCCTGGAGCACRGCGAATATGAYCATTCTGCAATAGAAAYTTTTAAGCWGCTGCATAATGGCAATATGTCYGAWGCGTTTWMYYTGTTGCCAAAGGTTGRGGCMNNNGAAGAAGMWSYKNNGNTTCACGGTTTGGAAGARCTGYTGMTGGAACTTGAGAAATTCACTGCCCATGCTGCTGTYRCAGCTGAAGAACACGAGCATTTTGCCTTGTTGCTGCTGGCTATCGTTACCGGCGTTGCACTTTTGACGGGCCTTGCCACAGCCGTTGTTTTGATCAAAAAGAGCATTACGCAGCCCTTGGGCGAGATTGTAAYGGGCCTTAACGCCTTGAACAAAGACGATCTGTCTGTGGAMGTGCGCGTCTTTAATGAYGATGAAATTGGYGCKGTTGCCAAGGCCTATGCGACCTTCAAGACAGGTATGCAGAAAACCAAAGACATGGAAGCTGCGCGTAGCGATGACCAGCGCAGCMGMGARWTGGAAGCYGTGCGRGTTGCCAAKGTGACGGAAGAATTCAAGTCAAAAATTGGCGGTGTTATTGCAACGGTTGCTGCTGCCAGTGCTGAGATGAACAACACAGCTATGTCCATGACGAGTATTTCTGACAGGACAAAYKCTCAGATYACSGCTGTTGCAGCGGCATCTGAAGAAACGGCRACCAATGTKCAATCTGTTGCGGCAGCAACGGAGCAAATGACAAACTCGATTGCTCAGATTAACAGYCAGGTTTCWCARGCTTCTCAGATTTCWCGWCARGCGGTTGAGGATGTCTCCACCACCACCGTGCAAATGGCRAAYTTGGCCCAAACRGCTGATAAAATTGGCGCTGTCGTGTCGATGATTTCCGACATTGCCGAGCAAACCAATCTGCTTGCATTGAATGCCACGATTGAATCAGCCCGTGCTGGTGAAGCAGGTAAAGGCTTTGCCGTGGTGGCCAGTGAAGTGAAAGCACTTGCCAGTGAAACCGGTAAAGCGACAGAAAGCATCTCTGCCCATATTGCGGAAATTCAGTCGGCAACCAGTGAAGCTGTGACCTCAATCAATAATATTGGCAAGGTCGTGGGGCAGTTGGAAGCAACGTCCGCCACCATCGCCAGTGCCATGGATGAGCAGGGCGAAGCCACGCAGGAAGTGGCGCGTAATGTTTCAGAAGCTGCGGCGGGAACACAGGAAGTATCGGCAACGATTTCTGGCGTTACCCAGACAAGTGGCGAAGCTGGTACTGCCGCCAATGATGTGAAGCTAGCAGCCCACGAGCTTTCTGTGCAGGCAGAAGTGATGAAGGGCGAGATTGAGCAATTCCTTAGTGATGTTCAAGCGGCGGCCTAGGCTAAAGCTAAAAATTACTGCCATTTAGTGGCATGACATAAAAGCCCGGATCATGAAAATGGTCCGGGTTTTTGCATGTAACAGGGTTTTTGCATGTAACAGGGCTTTTGCAAGCATGGCGCAGTTAGGGCTATGCAGATGCCCGCAACTGCCGTTAAAAATGGGCATGTTGACGCAATATTGGGATGGAATGATTTTATGCAGGATGAAAAAGCCTTTTTGGAAAAACTTGCAGAGCAAGAGCAGCGGCTGGTTTTTTCCGAGTTTAGCATGGCGATGGCGCAGCATGTGGGTATCGAGTTGGTGCAGTATGGCCGCAAGCGAAAATTGCCTTACGCCATCGATATCACCCGTAATGGCCAATGCCTGTTTCATTGTGCGCTTGAGGGCGCGACGCCAGATAATGCTCGCTGGATTGAGCGCAAGAAAAAGGTCGTCAATCGCTTTGGCCACAGCTCGCTTTATATGGGCACGCATTGCCGTATCATTGGCCAAACGCTGGAAGAAAAATATCTGTTGCCAGCCAATGAGTTTGCCGCCCATGGCGGCGCATTTCCCATAATTATAAAAAACACCGGCGTGGTTGGCACCGTGACCATTTCAGGATTGCCGCAGGTGGATGACCACGAATTGGTGGTGAAAATGCTGGGCGATCTTCTCTAAACCTGCGATTATACGATGCCGCCGCCACTGCCTGCACTTGCGGGCCGCTGCGCTGAAACTTTGGCCCTGTACCCGCTAGCGCGATAAGCAGCGACCGGATCAATGGCAGCACCTTTTTCCAAACGTGCCATTGCCAAAATAGGATCGACATCGGTGCGGTACGCGGTTTTTAGCGTGTTCATGGCCATCAATGCGTCATTGTCTTGCTGGTGACCTTCCAGCGCTGCGCGATCCACCAGTAATGCAAGCGCATAGGCGCGCTGCACTTCAACGGCGCTGACCATCAGGCTTTCAATTGGGTCGGTTACATTGTGCGACTGGTCCAGCATGTGAGCGGGGTTGAAATCCGGGGCGTTATTGACCTCCGCATCGACCAGCTCATTAAACACCAAAAACAGCCGGTAAGGATCGATGGAACCTGCATCCAGATCATCATCGCCATATTTGGAATCGTTGAAATGGAAGCCGCCGAGTTTTTTAAACTGGATCAACCGCGATACGATCATTTCAATATTGACGGTGGGGGCATGGTGGCCAAGATCAACCAGGCAATAGGCTTTGGGGCCAAGTTCCTGCGCGATCAGATAGCTGGTGCCCCAGTCCTGCACCACGGTGGCATAAAACGCTGGCTCGTAAATTTTGTGCTCGCTAAACACCCGCCAATCATCCGGCAGGGCTTTGTAGATCGATTTCATCGCCTCGATATAGCGCTCAAAAGATTTGGCAAAATGGGTTTGACCGGGAAAGTTAGAGCCATCGCCCACCCAAACCGTGAGCGCTTTTGAACCGAGTTTCGCGCCGATTTCAATGCACTCAATATTGTGCTCAATCGCCTGGGCGCGCGTTGCCGGGTCGGTGTGTGATAGCGAGCCGAACTTGTAGGAAAGCGGGTGGTCGTCATGATCCTGAAAAGTGTTGGAATTCATCGCGTCAAAGCCAAGGTTCAGCTCTTCTGCTTTGCCATTGAGGTCCGCCGGATCGGCTTTATCCCACGGGATGTGCATTGATACGGTTGGTGTCGCACCGGTAAGCTGGTGGATAATGCCGCAATCATCCAGCTTATCGAAAATATGGCGCGGTTCGCCGCTGCCGGGAAAACGGGCAAACCGTGTGCCGCCGGTGCCAACGCCCCAAGTGGGAATGGCCACGCCAAAACCGGCGATTTTGGCTTTGATATCATCAATCGCAATACCGCGCCGGGCCAGTTGATCGCCAAGGACAGCGTAATCGCTGGCAGTATTTTTCGCCTGCGCTTCATTATGCTGATCGAGAATGGTCTTTTCGATGATGCTCATGATGTTTCCTTTAGCGGGTGAAGGCCTGCACATTGCCCGCATCAACATTGATGATGTTGCCGGTGGATTTTGATGAGTTTTCAGAGGCGAAGAAATACACTGCTTCGGCGATATCCTCTGGATAAACCGCGCGCTTTAGCAGCGAGCGCTGGCGGTAATGCTCTTCCAGCTCATCGGTGCCCTTGCCATAGGCTTGCGCGCGCTCCTGAAGCCAACTGCCGGTCCATATTTTGGAGCCGCGCAACACAGCATCCGGGTTGACCACATTAACGCGAATGCCATCACCAGCACCTTCCAGGGCCAGACAGCGCGCCAAATGCAACTCAGATGCTTTGGCGGTGCAATAGGCAGAGGCACCGGGGGAGGCGGCAAGGCCATTTTTGGAGCCGATAAAGATGATCGATCCGCCAATATTCTGCTTTTTGAGAACGATAAACGCCTCACGCGAAACCAGGAAATAACCGGTCGACAGGATCGACATGTTTTTATTCCACAGCTCCAATGTGGTTTTTTCAATTGGGGCAGAGGATGCTATGCCGGCATTGGAGACCAGAATATCAACGCCGCCAAATTCAACGCTGCATGCGGCATAGGCCGCTTTCACAGCGTCTTCATTGGTGACATCCATCAGGACTGTGCGCACCACATCGGTTGAATATTTTTCCTGTAATGCGGTGGCGGTGGCGTCAAGTGAGGTTTCATCAATATCGGCCAGAATGACACAAGCCCCATCGGACAACAGCCGTTCTGCCGTTGCCGTGCCAATGCCGCCCGCGCCGCCGGTTACGAACGCTATGCGGCCCGCCAGTTTYTTTGGYTTGGGCATGCGCTGTAATTTRGCTTCTTCGAGCAGCCAGTATTCAATATTAAACGCTTCCTGCTGGTCCARCCCCTGATAGGTSGACACTGTGGARGCACCGCGCATGACRTTGATGGCATTGGTGTAAAACTCTGCCGAAATGCGCGCCGTTGCTTTGTCTTTGGCAAAGGTGATCATGCCAATGCCGGGTATCAGATAGACAATYGGATTRGGATCGCGAATGGCSGGGCTGTCATCATGCTTGCAGCGCTCATAATAGGCTGCGTAATCCTGCCGGTAGGTTTTTAACGCCGCATCCAGCCCGTCAATGGTGGCCGTAATATCRGGGYTTGCGGGGTYRAAATCYACCACCAATGGGCAGATTTTCGTGCGCARAAAATGRTCRGGGCAACTGGTGCCAAGSGCKGCAAGAGCGGGCATRTCTTTGGCRTTCACAAATTCCAGCACSGCATCGCTGTCATCAAAATGSCCAAGCTTATGCTCGGATTTGCTGATTTGACCGCGAATGTGCGGCATTAATTGCGCGGCGATCTCTCTGCGCTTTTCCGCTGAGAGCGACTGCGCAACGGCGCCGCCAAAAATGGTTTTGCCAGCGCTTTGCTCTTCAAACCAGCCAATGGCCTTGTTGATTATTTCCACCGTTACCAAATAGCACTCTTCGGCGGTGTTGGCCCATGTGAACAGCCCGTGGCTTTCCAGCACAACACCGCGCGCTTTGGGGTTTTCCAGGCAGAATTTCTCCAACCAAAGCCCCAATTCAAAGCCAGGGCGTTTCCATGGCAGCCAGCCAATATCATCACCAAAAATATCAGCCGTTAGCTGCTCACTATTTTCTGATGCGGCGATAGCGATGATCGCATCAGGGTGCATATGATCGACATGTTTGCGCGGCACATAGGCATGTAGCGGGGTGTCGATGGAGGCTGCGCGCGGGTTTAAATTGAAGGTGCAATGGGGCAAATAGCCCACCATTTCATCTTCAAACTCCACGCCGCGATAGATGTTTTTAAGCGCGTTGAGCTTGTCCAGATAAAGCGTGGCGAAACCATCCAGCTTAATGGTGCCAACATCGCCGCCCGAGCCCTTTACCCACAGAATTTCAGCTGGCTTTCCGCTGAGAGGGTCGGTTTCTATGACTTTGGCCGAGGTGTTGCCCCCGCCATAATTGGTGATCCGTTTGTCCGAGCCGAGCAGGTTTGAGCGGTATAAAAGCAGATCGGATTCGCTTTTGTTGGCCGCAATTGCGGTGTCCCAAAGATTGTCCAGACGCGCCTGCGCAGGCTGTTTCAACATAGATATTCTCCAGTAGGGTCCAATAGGGTTAAGGCGTCCCAATACGCCATAATGATATTTCAAATTTGTCATAGCCAGCGTCTTAATGTCAATCAAAAACAATCATAACCGATCATCAATGACGTAAAACGATTGGAAATGATTGAAAATGATTGACAGTCCATTTAATTTGGTGAGAGTGTTGGAACCAAGGGAGACATGAATGCACGAAAAAGAGCGCCATCGATTGATTCTGTCGGCCATACAGGAAAAGCCTGTTGTGCTTGTGCAGGAGCTTGTGGCGCAAACGGGTTCGTCCGAGGCGACCATTCGCCGCGACATTGCAGCCCTTCATGTGCAGCAGAAATTGCGCCGGGTGCGCGGYGGTGCSGARAGCATTTCYCCGCCCCAAGTWACTGGGCTGGCCGGRCGTCCCTTTAGCGTYAATGAGACGATYAACATTGCCCAAAARCAGGCGATTGCCCGCGAGGCYGTTGGCATTTGCGCCGATGGTGATCCGATCATCATCAATGGCGGCACGACCACGTTTCAGATGGTCTATCCRCTGACATCGCGGCGCTTGCAGATMTTTACCAACTCCTTTCCAATTGCCGAGCATTTGCTGCGCCATTCCAAGAACAACATCATGGTTTCCGGCGGCACCATCTACCGCGAGCAGAACATTATTCTCAGCCMNTTTGATAATGATGTRACGCGCAATTTTTACGCCAAGCGCATGTTTATGGGCTGTCAGGGCCTTTGCCATYTGGGTTTGATGGAAGGCGATTCAATGCTCATTCAAGCCGAGCAAAAGCTGATCAATCAGGCGGATGAGCTGATTGTGTTGGCGGATTCATCGAAATTTTCCAAGCGATCCAGCCTGATCCTGTGCGGATTAGAGCGCATTGCCATGGTCATTACCGATGATGGCCTAACCGATAAGGACGCTTCAATGCTGGAGGCAGCTGGGGTGGAACTTAAAGTCGCCGAAGTGCGACAAAACAGAAAGAGGGAATCTGCATCAGCAAGTTAGCGGACCGCAAAAGCAGCCGCTCACGCATGATGTTGATGGGAAACGTAACGCTCACGGGAGGACTATAATGAGCTTCGTCAAAAAACTAATGATTACTGCTGCGGTTGCCACCGCACTTGTTTCKGGSCCGGCACARGCTGAAACCAAGCGTATTGCGCTTGTGGTTAAGGCGCTGGGTATCGGCTTCTTTGAAGCTGCTGCAAAGGGCGCAGAAGAAGCYGCCAAAGAAYTGGGTGATGTTGAAATCATCTATACTGGCCCAACGTCGACCACTGCAGAGGGCCAGATTGAGGTGATCAATGCTTTGATCGCTCAGCGTGTTGATGCCATTGCAATCTCTGCCAATGACAAGGACGCTTTGGTTCCAGCGCTTAAGAAAGCCATGAGCCGCGGCATTACTGTTATCTCTTGGGATTCCGGTGTTGCAGCTGAGGGGCGTCAAATGCACCTCAACCCATCGTCCAATGCGCTGATCGGTAATATGATCATCAAGCTTGCTGCCGATCATCTGCCAGATGGCGGYGATGTGGCCATTTTGTCCGCCACCGCAACAGCRACAAACCAGAATATCTGGATTGCTGAGATGAAAAAGGTGATGGGCAACTATCCCRRYATCAAYRTTGTTGCCACGGTTTATGGCGATGATCTGGCKGATAAATCCTATCGTGAAGCMCAAGGCCTAATGTCTTCTTATCCAAACCTGAAAGCAATCATTGCGCCAACATCTGTTGGTATTGTGGCTGCGGCKCAGGCTGTATCTGATGCRGGTAAAGCGGGYGAGATTAATGTAACAGGTCTTGGTCTGCCATCTGAAATGGCTGGTCACGTGGCTTCTGGTGCGTCCAAATCCTTCGCGATCTGGAACCCRATTGAYCTTGGTTATGCAGCGACAATGATCGCCTATAATCTGACCGAAGGCAAAGCTATGGCTGAAGCCGGTGGTTCCATTCCAATGGGCCGCATGGGCAGCATAGAACTGGACGATAATACCGAAGGTGCTATGGCTGATCCATTCGTCTATGACGCCAGTAATGTCGATGCCTTTAAGGACATTTTCTAAGTCCTAACCTCCCGAGTTCCCGGTACAGAAAATTGCTGTACCGGGGATTCTGATCTTTTGGGTTTGTTCAAAACCCATATTGCGCGCGCGTTTTCGCAGCACTGCCTGACATTCATGCAATGGGCACCATCACCATGACATCCACACAAGATACCAAATCTTCTCAAAAACCCAATCTTTCCCAAAAGTCTGGCAGCAAGCCGATATTGCAACTGTCCGGCATCTCGAAAAGCTTTCCGGGCGTAAAAGCGCTTGATGAGGTTTCTCTGCAGCTTATCCCCGGACAAGTGACAGCTTTGGTGGGCGAGAATGGTGCCGGTAAGTCGACCTTGGTTAAGGTTCTAACAGGCATTTACCAGCCTGATGGCGGTCAAATATTGCTTGAGGGCGAGCCGGTGACATTTCCAACGGCGCATGATGCTTCTGCCGCTGGTGTGACCGCGATCCACCAGGAAACGGTGTTATTCGATGATTTATCCGTGGCGGAAAACATATTTTTGGGTCATGCCCCGCGCAACCGTTTTGGCCTGATTGATAAAAAACAAATGACCGTCGATGCCATTGCCATGCTGGCCCGTGTTGGCGCTGATATTGATCCAAACACCAATTTGCGTGAGCTTGGCATTGCCAACAAGCATCTTGTTGCTGTGGCGCGGGCCCTATCTGTTGATGCTCGTATTGTGGTGATGGACGAGCCAACCGCCGCGCTCTCCCACAAGGAAATCAACGAGCTTTATGAGCTGGTTGAAAAGCTGAAGGCAGATGGCAAAGCTATTCTATTTATCAGCCACAAATTTGATGAAATTTTCCGCATTGCCGATAATTATACGGTGTTTCGCGATGGCCGGATGGTGGGCGAGGGCGCGATTGCCGATATCACTCAGAATGAATTGGTAACGCTGATGGTCGGCCGCTCGGTTGATCAGATTTTCCCCAAACGCCAGCCAAATATAGCAGAAGAAGTGTTGCAAGTGGTGGGTTACAGCCACCCCACCGAGTTTGAGGATATTGGATTTACCATTCGCAAGGGTGAAATTCTGGGCTTTTACGGGCTTGTTGGCGCTGGGCGCAGCGAGTTTATGCAATCCCTGTTCGGCATCACCAAACCATCCAAAGGCGTGGTTAAGCTGGATGGCGATGTTGCGGTCATTCGCAGCCCCGCCGATGCCATTGATCTGGGCATTGTCTATGTGCCTGAGGATCGCGGCAAACAGGGCACCGTTATTGGCCTGCCTATTTTCCAGAATGTGACACTGCCATCGCTGCATAAAACCTCAAGCAATGGTTTCTTGCGCATGGCCGAAGAGTTCAAACTGGCGCGCGAGTATACCTCGCGGCTGGATTTACGCGCCACATCACTGGATCAGGATGTCGGCAAACTATCCGGCGGCAACCAGCAAAAAGTGGTGATCGCCAAATGGCTGGCCATTCAACCCCGCGTGATCATTTTGGATGAGCCGACCAAGGGCATTGATATTGGCTCAAAAGCTGCGGTGCATGAATTTATGAGCGAATTGGCGGCCCAGGGCCTGGCCATCATTATGGTGTCTTCAGAAATTCCAGAAATTCTTGGCATGTCAGATCGCGTCATCATCATGCGCGAAGGGCGTATGGTTGGTGAGTATGAAAATGACGATCTAAGCCCTGAGACACTTGTGCGCATTGCCGCAGATATTGGAGCGGCAGCATGAGAGTAAGTCACCTGACTAAGTCAAGAGAATTCATACTGGGCCTTGCGTTGATTGCATTGATTGGTTTGATATCAATGCGGTTCTCCAGCTTTGCATCCCCTGCCAGTATGGCCAATGTTTTCAACGACACGTCCATTCTCATCATTTTAGCGATGGGCCAAATGGTGGTGATCGTCACCCGCTGTATTGATTTGTCGATGGCATCCAACCTTGCTTTAAGCGGCATGCTTGTCGCCATGATCAACAGCGTCGCGCCGGGCATACCCATTGCTGCATTACTGGTCATTGCCGTTGCCGCCGGYATGTTTATGGGGGCATGCAACGGCATAYTGGTGTGGAAGCTTGATATTCCGCCCATTGTYGTAACGYTGGGCACGCTGACGATTTTYCGSGGCACCATWTTTCTTCTGACCAATGGTGAGTGGATTAATGCCCATGAGATGAGTGATACTTTTAAGGCTGTGCCACGCACCGTGCTTCTTGGYYTGCCMGTATTATCGTGGGTGGCGGTGTTTGTAACAGGCGTGATGGTTGTCGTGGTCAATCGCTTGCCTATTGGGCGCGCCTTTTTTGCCGTGGGGGGCAACCCCAACGCGGCGGTCTATACCGGCATTGATGTTGGCTACACACGCTTTGTTGCTTTTGTCATCGCGGGCGGGTTATCCGGGCTTTCGGGCTATTTGTGGGTGTCGCGCTATGCCGTGGCCTATGTCGATATTGCGCGCGGGTTTGAGCTGGATATTGTGGCGGCCTGCGTTATTGGTGGGATCTCAATCGCGGGCGGTATTGGCTCGGTTGCCGGTGCTGTGCTTGGCGCGCTGTTCCTGGGCGTTATCAAAAACGCTTTGCCCGTCGTCAATATTTCGCCGTTCTGGCAATTGGCCATATCCGGCGCTGCCATCATCATTGCCGTTGCCTTCAATGCCCGCTCTGAGCGGCATAAAGGCAGGGTCATTCTCAAAAAAGCGGAGCACACATCATGAGCGATGCTTCTCCAATGAATTCTTCTGGCGGGCGTTTTGTGCCCGATCGGCTACAGGGGCGCTGGATGCGTTTCTTCAAAAGCTGGGAAGCTTTGCTGCTGCTCGTCGCCGTGGCTGTCTTCATCACCAACAGTTTTGCATCGCCCTATTTTCTGGATGCGTGGAACCTGTCGGATGCCACCTATAATTTCACCGAAAAGGCCATGATAGCCTTCGCCATGGGCCTGTTGATCATTTCTGGCGAGATCGATTTATCGGTCGCATCCATCATGGCGCTGGCTTCAACTGCCATGGGCTACATGGTTCAACAGGGCTTTGATACGCCCGTGTTGGTGCTGACCGGGCTTATTGTAGGGCTGGTGTGCGGCATGTTTAACGGGTTTTTGGTGACCCGGCTTAACCTGCCATCGATTGTGGCAACCATTGGCACGATGAGCCTGTTTCGCGGGCTGTCTTTCGTGGTGCTGGGCGATAAAGCCTATACTGGTTACCCAAGCAGTTTTGCCTATTTCGGGCAGGGCTATGTATGGTGGGTGTTCTCATTCGAGCTGCTACTCTTTGTCATATTCGCGGTGATTTTTGCGGTCATCCTGCATAGAACCAGCTTTGGCCGCACCATCTACGCGATTGGCAACAACCCGGTGGCCGCGCTGTTTTCCGGCGTACGGGTGATACGGGTAAAATTCATATTGTTTATGCTGACCGGGCTTATGTCTGGCGTCGCCGCCATTTGCCTGACATCTCGCCTTGGCTCAACACGTCCATCCCTTGCCTTTGGCTGGGAGCTGGAAATCGTGACCATGGTGGTGCTGGGCGGGGTCAACATATTGGGCGGCTCCGGCAGCATACCCGGTGTGATCATTTCAGCCGTTGTTTTGGGCATGGTAACCTTTGGTTTTGGCCTGCTCAATGTGCCGGGCATCGTCATGTCGATCTTTGTCGGGTTCTTGCTCATTGGCGTCATTGCGCTACCGTTGCTGTTAAAAAAAGTATTTGCCAGAAAACAAGCGTGAAAGGCTGCGTGAGATGCAGACTTACGGTTTCAAATGGACTGATGGATGAAACAGCAGCGATATATTGCGATTATTGATATTGGCAAAACCAACGCCAAAGTGGCGCTGGTGGATATGGATTGCCTCAAAGAGCTTCGTGTTTGCACCACGCCCAACCATGTGGTGGCGGGGCCGCCCTATGCGCATTACGACACTCATGCTTTGTGGCAGTTCATTTGCGCATCGCTCAAAACATTTCATGCCGAGTTTGGTGTCGATGCGATTTCCGTTTCTGCCCATGGTGCAACTCTGGCGATGGTGGATGAGCATGGCGGGTTGGCTGGCCCGATCATGGATTATGAGTTTTCCGGGTTTGACGATACCTGGCAGGCCTATCAGGCCCATCGCCCACCGTTTGAAGAATCCGGCTCGCCTTTGCTGCCGGGCGGTCTCAACTCTGCTGCGCAGCTTTATTGGATTCAGCAAAATTGCCCAAAAATTTGGCAGCGGACCAAGCGCATCGTCACCTATCCACAATATTGGTCGGGGCATTTATCTGGCGTGTTCGTCAATGAGGTAACATCGCTGGGCAGTCATAGTGATTTATGGAATCCGCATAAATCAGATTTTTCATCCATTGTGGAGCGTCTTGGTTTTGCCGATAAAATGGCACCGGTAAAACCGGCCAACACGCTTTTGGGTAACGTCAGACCAGAAATGGCTGAGGCATGTGGCTTGCCAAATGATGTTGCGGTGTATTGCGGCATTCATGATTCTAACGCGTCGCTCTATCCCTATTTGCTGTTGCAACGGGCCTCCTTCAATGTGGTTTCAACGGGCACATGGGTCATTTCCATGGCCATTGGTTCCACCTCACCAACGCTAGATCCGGCGCGCGATACGCTGGTGAACGTCAATGCTTTTGGCGATAGGGTGCCTTCTGCGCGCTTTATGGGCGGGCGCGAATTTTCACTCATGGTGCCAGAAGGTGCACAAAGCCCTGATTCGCAAATTTTGAACCAAGTGCTTGCCAGTAAAGATTTTATCCGCCCGCAAGTGTTTGAAAACGCCGGGCCCTATATGGGCCAAACATCAAACTGGCAAGAAATCGTTGAGGGCAAATCCAGCACTGAGATCTATGCACTGGCCTCGCTTTACCTGGCGCTGGTGAGCGCGGAATGCCTGACCATGATTGGCCTGCAAAAAGAAATTATTGTGGAAGGCCCCTTTGCCAAAAACGACATCTATTTAGAAATGCTGGGCATCGCGACTGGGAAAGATATTTTGGTCAACAGTAGCTCCGATACCGGCACCACCATTGGCGCAGCTCTGCTTGTGGGCAGATCGCTGAAGGAAAACGAGTTCCAATGCAAAATGGCACACACACCTCATTTGCCAGCGATGAAAACGGCATTTGAAGCATACCGAGATAATTGGAAACGCGACGTTTAATCACCAAAAAGAAATGAGCCACCCTTGAACCCTAGGCGCGACAAAATTGCTCAGGATACAAATTTTTGACCCAATCGCGCGCTTGCCCTGTTATAGAATATGACAAAGGTACATTTCTCAACCGCTGTTTCTCAGGGATTATACATGGCAGATTCAATTGCATTGGTGCTGGAAAAACAACACGAGTTGTCCATTCGAAATATTGAACTGCCATCTGAGATGGGCGAGAGCGATGTTCGCATTTCAATCGATACCGTCGGCGTTTGCGGCAGTGATGTGCACTACTACACCCATGGCAGAATTGGCCCCTTTATTGTTGAGGAACCGATGGTTTTGGGCCATGAAGCGGCTGGCACGATCACACATATCGGACGTAAAGTCACAGGCCTCAAAGTAGGTGACCGTGTGTGCATGGAACCGGGTATTCCAGATGCAAATTCAAAAGCGTCCAAGCTTGGCCTTTATAATGTAGACCCCAGCGTGGTGTTTTGGGCAACGCCACCGGTGCATGGCTGTTTGACGCCAGAGGTCGTTCATCCCGCCGCCTACACATACAAACTGCCAGACAATGTATCCTTTGCTGAAGGTGCGATGGTTGAGCCCTTTGCCGTTGGCATGCAGGCGGTTTCCAAAGCAAAGATTTCTCCCGGCGATGTCGGGCTTGTCATTGGCGCTGGCCCCATCGGTACGATGACGGCTTTGGCCGCGCTGGCTGGTGGCTGCTCGAAAGTCTACGTGACCGATGTTGTTCAGGAAAAGCTGGATGTTTTGTCTCATTACCCAGGCATCACGGGTGTGTTGTCCAAGGGCGATGATCTGGCCAGGCGCATTGCGTTGGACACCGATGGCTGGGGCGCTGATGTGGTGTTTGAATGCGCTGGCCATTCATCGGTTTATGCCACGATTTTTGATCAGGTATGCCCGGGCGGCTGTGTCGTGTTTGTTGGCATGCCCGTGGGTCCAATCGAGTTGAACATTGTGGCCGCGCAGGCCAAGGA
Source organism: Hyphomicrobiales bacterium (assembly GCA_002746425.1). Lineage (GTDB taxonomy): Bacteria > Pseudomonadota > Alphaproteobacteria > Rhizobiales. The sequence goes on from NVXB01000045.1 coordinate 18,765, forward strand.
AATTCGCATGGAAACGGTTTTCCGTTATGCCAATGTCTATCCGCGGGCCATTGATCTTATCGGGTCTGGCAAGGTTGACTTAAAACCGCTGATTTCTGCAACATTCCCGTTTTCAGAGAGCATTGCAGCCTTTGATCGCGCTGTTTTAGCCAAGCCACAAGACGTAAAAATACAGATCAAAATGCCTTAAGTTAGCCTGTCCATAAAATTATCAAACTCATCATCTGAGATGCCGACAATGTGCTCGTCAGCGGGATAGACACCACTTGCAACATCGGCTTTAAACTCGGCAAAAGCGCTTGTTCGCTCGGTTTGTAAACGTTCATACTCGGCGGCGAAATTGCGATAGGTTTTGGCATGCCTTGGCCGGTGGCCACGGGTGTAACCAAGCACATCCTCGGCAAACAGATATTGGGCATCAGCTCCTGAACCCGCACCCATGCCAAGCATAATCAGCGATGTTCGCTTGCTGATTTCGGCGGCAATTCGATCTGGCACCACCTCTAATTCTGCGCCAAATGCGCCAGCAGCTTCAAGCTGTTGCACATCTTCCCACACTTTAAGTGCCTGATCGGCGGTTTTGCCAACGGCTTTGAAGCCACCTGTCCAGCTAGCTTTGCAGGGGATCAAACCGACATGGCCAACAACTGCCAAGCCTTCATCGGCCATGGTTTTGATGGTGGCGTTAGAGGCGGCGCAATAAAAACAGTCGCCGCCAATTTTGAGGGCTTTATGGGCCGCGCGCAAATAATCCTCAGCAGTAACCAGCTCGCCATAAAGCAGGCCTACCTGGACGAAACAATCGCCAGCCGCTTCGCGCATTTGCGGTGTCCAAACCGGATCAATGATAGAAAGCATATCAATACCGGCAGCGGCTGCGGCCTGTGCTTCTTCCACGGTTTCGACATAGAGCATGGATAATTGCCGTTTGCCTTTGAGGGCGCGAATATCAGCTATGGTTGGTCTGTTGTGGTACATTTTGGGGCCTATTCTGCCGGGTCACCAAGGGCGGTGATGTGAAGGTCTTCGCGGTAAGGTTTGGCGCTTGCGGGCAGCTCTCGTTTCAGGAAGAAATCCTCATAGGATAGCTGCCGGATCAACACCGGCAACATTTCCCGGTACGCTTGCCATATTGACGTGTTCGGAATTGGCAAATCATCTTTGATAATGTCATGCAGCTTTGGAAGATTGTGAAACGGCACCATTGGAAACATATGATGCTCGACATGATAATTCATGTTCCAGTAAATAAACCGGCTGATCGGGTTCATATAAACAGTGCGGCTGTTTAAGCGATGATCGATCACATTTTCAGCCAGGCCAGAGTGCTGCAATATGCCGGTGAGCACATGATGCCAGGCACCGTAAAGTCGAGGCAGGCCAACCAGCATAAATGGCAGAATTGAACCCATCCAAAGCGCCGCCATAATGGTTGCTATATAAATGGCCACCCAGATGCGGGCAATTTTGAAAACGCGTGGGCGCTCGATTTCGGGTACAAAAGTTTGCTCGTCGACCGTTAGATTTTCGCGCGCATGGCGCAACATGATGCCCCAGCTGTGCCACGCATCGAGAATGCCAAAGAAATTGAGCGCGATGCGGAAAAGCGCTGGCGGGCGCATGGCCACAATTTCCGGATCTCGGCCAACAATCAGCGTATCCGTGTGATGGCGCATATGGCTCCAGCGCCAGATGACCGGATTGCGGATCATCATAAACGAGGCGATTTGATAGACGACGGTGTTCATCCACCTTGTTTTAAACGCGGTGCCATGGCCGCATTCATGCCAACGGCTATCCATCGCAGAGCCGTATAGAACACCATAGGCGAGCCAAAACGGCGCAGACCATAATGACGGCCAAAGCTGTATGCCAATTGCGGCAAATAAGATCATGCTGCCAAATAAGATAATTGTGTCGCGGATGGCAGGCTGATCTTTACGCTGCATCAGGCTTCTCATCTCGCTTCGCGAAATATCGGAATGATACCAGGAAATTGCCGTAAGCCCGCATTCTACCGCGCGTTTGGTGTCTGGTCCTGACAGGCTGTAGTCACGCTTGGTCATTGATGTGGCCTCTCCGTTTAAGCTTCGAGCCTGATCACGCTATCGACTAATTTTCGATTGGTCCATATTCGAGGGTTGAAATTTCGTCAAAAACCATCAAAACTGAGTTTACCAAATGACAGTATTTCGTCACAAATAGCAGGATTTTCTATGGCAGGCCGACCAATCATCGCTGATGTTGCTAAGAAGGCGGGGGTCAGTGTTGCCACCGTCGACCGTGTTTTAAACGGGCGGCAGCGCGTGCGYGAGGAAACCGCGCATCTGGTATTGGAAGCKGCGCGMGACATYGGCTATCACGCAGCCGGGCTTATCGCCCAACGTATGCAAGGACCTCTCAAACAGATACGCCTTGGCTTTGTGCTGCACAAAGAAAAGCAGGCTTTTTATCAGGCATTTGCGGAGGAAATTCAACGCGCTGTYCGGGCGGTTCCCAATGTTAATGCCAGTGCYGTCATTTCATTTTCRTCYTCGCAGGCACCTGGTGATTTTGCCAAGCTGATGGACGGCATGAAAGACAAGGTTGATGCCATTGCCGCAACGGCGATTACCCATCACGTCGTGRCACAYGCGGTTGATTCATTGCAATCCAATGGCGTGCCGTGCTTTGCGATGTTGAATGATTTTGCGCAAGGRATTCGSCAGAATTATATTGGCCTGAAYAACGTGAAAGTTGGCAGAATTGCTGCAAATATGATCGCAAAAAGCATCTGCGCTCCGGGGAAAATCGCCATGTTTGTTGGCGGCTATCGCTGGCATGGACATGAGCTGCGAGAGACGGGTTTTCGAAGTTATTTTCGAGAAAATGCAGCCCAATTTACGGTGCTGGATACGTTGGTCAATCTGGAGACCAGGCAGCTAACTTATGAAGCAACGCTGGACCTGCTGGATCGTAACCCAGACCTGCGCGGCTTGTATGTTGCAGGCGGCGGCATGGAAGGGGCGATCACTGCGCTTCGCGAGGTGCGCGAACCTGGCCAGGTTGTTTTGGTGGTCAATGAAATCACACCAGAATCACGCGCGGCATTGCAAGATGATTATGCACGATTGGTCATTTCAACACCCCTACAAAGCCTTTGCCGGCAGGTAGTGGACATGATGATTGCAGGTGTGGGCAAAGGCATGTCAGATGTGAGTGGCCAGAGATTTTTACAGCCGGATCTTTTTTTGCCAGAGTCTGTTTAGCAAATGCAAGAAAACCATCATTTGTAATTAAAACCATCATTCTTGATAGATTTCATAAAGCCTTGGTTGACCTGACGTGAAAACRAAGCTCATCATTGWGSWTRTTRTTTCGTARCGTGTCCGCCAAGCRGCGTATCAGCGTTTTTCGGGGAGAGTTTTCTGTGCTGCCGATTGCGCTTAATCACATGACTGTTGCAAGGCTTAATTATACGCAATTTTTRRATGTTGCTGCTGAGCTSGGCTGTGTTGGTGTTGAAGTGCGCAATGATCTGCCWCAGCCGCTATTTGATGGGCTGGACCCAAYTGCTGCTGGCCAAAAAGCTCAARAACKGGGTTTGGAAATYCTGGCTGTTGCCGAGGTTAAGCAATTCAACAATTGGTCAGAGGAAAAGCGGCGCGAAGCTGAAAAYCTGATGCWAATTGCRCAAGCTGCGGGCGCTAAATCTATCAGTTTGATACCGCGYAATGATGGGCTGGGAACAGCAGATGGAGAGCGGCAGRCCAATTTRCAATTGGCCTTGCAAGAGCTCAAACCAATGCTGGAAACCTATAAATTGAATGGCTTGATAGAGCCTTTGGGTTTTGAAATAAGTTCGYTGCGGAATAAAAGYGAAGCGGTTGAGGCCATAGAAAATGTTGGYGGCGGCRRTTGYTTTTCWMTKGTGCATGACACCTTCCAYCAYCATCTTGCTGGYGGMGGGCCTGTTTTCCCCGATCATACTGGAATCATTCACATCTCTGGTGTGACGCAAAGGTCGCTGGTAGTTTTACGGATGGCCGATGAGCACAGAGTTTTGGTGGATAAGGACGACAGGCTTGGTAACAYTGAGCAAATTGYGGCCTTGACTAGTGGTGGATTTTCCGGCGCAATTAGCTTTGAAGCCTTCTCAGAAAAGGTTCATGCCCTAGATAATCCCAAAGCAGAACTTTCTCGATCAATAGAATACATACGCTCTCAACTGGCTCAATTGGCCGCTTGATGGTGAAGGAATGGGCCCTKTGGGCCTCCGGTACTTAACTTTGGGTGCACCCGGACACCATCAATGGGAGGAAGACCATGAAAAGAACTTTGATGGCGACACTTGTCGCTTCGCTTTTGGCAACAACRGCCGTATCAGCTGAAACAATTGGTGTATCGATTGCTTTGCTGGAACATAATTTYCTGGCTGTGATGACAAACGGTATGATCGGCTATGCAGACAAGCGCGATGACGTGACCCTGCAAATCGAAGATGCTCAAAATGACGTTGCCAAGCAGCTCAACCAAATCCAGAATTTCATCGCTTCCGGCGTTGATGCGATCATCGTCAATGCGGTGGATACATCTGCAACACAGGCTATGAGCGATATTGCTGAAAAAGCTGGCATTCCACTGGTTTATGTTAACCGTCAGCCMGTGAACCTYGAWAATTTGCCAAAGGGCCAGGCTTTTGTTGCTTCCAATGAAGTTGATTCAGGCACKCTGGAAACAGTCGCAGTTTGTGATTTGCTGAAAAAACAAGGCAAGGGCGATGGCGCAAACATCGTTGTGATGGTTGGGGAATTGGCCAATCAGGCAGCTGTGCAGCGTACACAAGATGTGCATGATGTGATTGCAACACCAGCTTGTTCCTTCATGAAAATCGTCGAAGAGCAAACAGCYAACTGGAACCGTGTTCAGGGCCAGGATTTGATGACCAACTGGATGTCAGCTGGCGTTGAGTTTGATGCTGTTGTTGCCAATAATGATGAAATGGCCATTGGYGCCATTCAGGCWTTGAARGCTGGCGGCATTTCCATGGATGACATCATTGTTGCCGGYGTTGATGCAACRCAGGACGCRCTGATTGCCATGCAGCAGGGCGATTTGGACATCACCATCTTCCAGGATGCTTATGGCCAGGGCGAAGGCTCCATCGATATTGCGGTGAAGCTGGTGCGCGGCGAAATGGTGGAAACCAAGGTTTACATCCCGTTCTTGCTCGTAACGCCAGAAAATATTGGCGATTTCCTCGACAARAACTAAAAWYACGTGATCAATTGCGATGGGTCRTTTGGCCYGTCGTTTGRTTTTACCGCGCCGGGATTTCCTGGCGCGGTAYGACGAYAAAATGGGGTGGAAGAGCATCAATGACAGATCAAGCAGCWTCAATKGCGGCGCAAGGGGAMMMACCRAAACGCAAACCYTGGCCAKSYGARTTTAATGCTCTGCTTGGGCTCGTAATCATTGCAGCCTTGTTYGAGGCGCTGGCCTGGATGATCCACGGCAAAAGCTTTTTGCTCAATGTCAGRCGCCTTGAGATCATGATTTTGCAGGTCTCGGTGATTGGYATTGTCGCKGTTGGYGTCAGTCAGGTCATYATWTCSGGCGGCATCGATCTGTCCGGYGGTTCCATCATTGGCGCAACGGCCATGATCGCCATGAGCTTTGGGCAAAGTTCTATCTATCCCCGTGCATTGTTTATCGAGCAGGGCTGGGTAGATTTACCKGTTATCATTCCCATCATTGTCGGCTTAACGGTAGGATTTATAGGAGGGCTGATAAACGGGCTCCTGATTGCCTATACGAAAATACCGCCCTTTATTGCCACTCTTGGCATGATGGTGACGGCACGCGGTGTGGCCAAATGGTACACCAAAGGCCAGCCCATCAGTTTCCCAACAGAGGGCTATGCCGCGATCGGCACCGGTATGATGCCAGTTGCCATCTTTTTGGTCATCGCTACCCTGTTCTATCTTATTCTAAAATACACTCTCTACGGCAAGCGGACCTATGCGATTGGCTCTAATGCCGAGGCAGCCCGGATGTCGGGTATCAATGTCGAGCGGCATCTCGTGCTGGTTTATACCATTGCTGGTTTGCTGGCTGGCCTTGCCGGGCTGGTGCTGAGTTCCAGAGGCCTTACGGCGCAAGCTGGCATGGGTGTCATGTACGAGCTGGATGCCATTGCGATGGCGGTTATCGGCGGTGTTTCGCTGTCTGGTGGGCGCGGATCGATTGTGGGTACGGCCATCGGAATGGTGATATTTGGCATCATCATATCCGGATTTATCTTTCTGCGCCTTGATGCTTACTATCAGGAAATGGTCAAGGGTGTGATCATCGTCGCAGCTGTTGTGTCGGATGTTTACCGTCAAAAACGCCGTGAACTAGGCGCCTGAGGGGGATGAGATAATGAGTGATAATTTCATCCTGAAAACTGAGAACCTGACCAAGCATTATGGCGGTGTGCACGCGCTGGAATCAGCTAATTTTGAGCTGAAAGCCGGAGAGCATGTCGCCATTGTGGGCGATAATGGTGCAGGAAAATCGACCTTTGTGCGCCAGATCACCGGCGTTGAGCAGCGCACATCCGGCAATATCCGGTTTGATGGCGAAGATATACATTTTGCTGGACCCTTGGAGGCTCGCGAAGCTGGTATTGAGGCGGTGTTTCAAAATCTGGCTCTTGCGGATGATTTGGATGTTCCGTCCAATTTGTATCTGGGCCGCGAGAAGATTCTATTGAATTTTGGGCCCTTCTCAATCCTTGATCGGCGCGGWATGCGTGAAGGWACAGARGCYGCTTTGAAGCGYACGGGCGTGAAAATTCCTGATCTATCGATGACCATTCAAAATATGTCCGGTGGTCAGCGCCAGTGTGTGGCTATTGCACGCTCGGCCTCTTTCACCTCAAAGCTTATCATCATGGATGAGCCTACGGCGGCGCTTGGTGTKCAGGAGACYGAACAGGTTGARARCATCATCAAAACCCTGAAAAAGAACGGYGCACCGYTGATATTGGTCAGCCATAATATGCGTCAGGTTTTTGATCTGGTTGATCGGATTATCGTGTTTCGTCGCGGGCGCATTGTCGCCAATCTTCTCAAGGAAGAAACCGATGGTCAGGATGTTGTGGCCTATATCACYGGCGCTAAAACGGGCGAAGAATATGCGGGCGCAGCTTAGGCCGCGCTCARATCGATTATTCCTGATGGGAACATACTATGACTCTTAAATTTGGAGTTTTGGGCGCGGGCCGTATCGGCCAGGTTCATGCCGAAGCAATTGTTAAAACCCTYGGYGCTGAATTGCGYGCCGTGGCTGARCCAGTTGAAGCGGTRGCCAAKGCKATTGCTGAGAAGCTGGGTTGCGACATTCGCACCATCGAAGAGATTGAAGCTGCGGATGACATTGATGCGGTGGTTATCTGTACACCAACCGACACCCATGCGGACTTAATCGAGCGATTTGCGCGGGCAGGCAAGGCCATTTTCTGCGAAAAACCCGTTGATTTAAGCCTTTCACGGGTCAAGCAATGTCTCAAAACCGTTGAGGATACCAACACGTTTTTGATGGTTGGGTTTCAGCGCCGGTTTGAGCCAGATTTCAACGTGCTGAAGCAAGCTATTGATGATGGCCGCATCGGCAAGGTGGAAATGATATCGCTGGTAAGCCGCGATCCGGGCCCGCCGCCTTATGAATATATTGCACGTTGCGGGGGGATTTTCCGCGACATGACAATTCACGATTTTGATGTGGCACGGTGGCTGCTGGGCGAAGAAGTTGAGAGCGTTCAAGCCGCTGCATCGGTGTTGGTGGACCCAAAAATTGGTGAATTGGGCGATTTTGATAGCGTCAATGTCATTTTGCGCACCGCATCGGGCCGCCAATGTATCATTTCCAACTCGCGGCGTGCCACATACGGTTATGATCAGCGTATTGAAGTGCATGGATCGGAAGGCGCGGTTTCTGCGCTAAACCATGCCGAAGCGCGCATTGAGTTTGCCGGGCCAGATGGCTACACGCGGCCACCCAATCTGCACTTTTTCATCACGCGTTATGCTGGCGCTTATGCAGCAGAAATTGTTGCCTTTGTTGAGGCTTTGGCCAGTGGCAAACCACCACCCGTTTCTGGTTATGATGGCCTGATGGCATTGGCAATTGCGGATGCCGCCAATATCTCGGTTGCTGAGGGGCGCTCGGTTACCGTGGCCGATTTGATCGCCAATGCATAAGGTTTTTACATGGCGCTCATAAATGTTCAGCTCCCGTTTTTCAAACCACTATGGCGGCGCATTGCCACTGTTGTGATTTGCCTTGGCTGGGGCACATTTGAATTTGTCGATGGGTCTCCTTTTTGGGGCGTGTTGTTTGTTGGCCTTGGCCTCATTTGCGCATACGAATTTTTTGTTGCCTTTAACCCAGACGGCGATTCAAAAGCGCAAGATTAAGCCTTAATTGGGCTGGCGCTTTTGCGCCAAGCCATCAAGAATTTTATTGAAATCCTCAGCGCTGACCTTTGCTTGCAGGGCTGTGCGCATATGATCTTGTTGTGACTTGGGTGCCAGGCCTCCAGCCGGCGGATCGCGATCAAGATTGGTTGGGAAGGGGTAACCCTCCGCGCTGGACGCGATGACGGCGTCGATCTGTGTCGTAGAAAGCTGCTTGGCTGCATCCATCGATAACAACGTGGGATATAGCTTTTGCGCCATGGCTGTACGGTCGACAGCCTCCATGGCGCGGCCCATAGCGCTGGATACCTGCAACAGATTTGCCATGCGGAAAATATCCTTTGAGACATTCGATCCAGCCCCATGCATCAAAGCAGGGTTGAAGAACACGGCATCCCCCTTTTTCAAGGGAAGCTGCGTGTAATTTTCGGCAAAATATGCCTGAAATTCAGGGCGGTTAAAGGCAAGATAGCCCTCAAAAAACATCTGTGAAAACGGTAGATACAGCGTAGGGCCGCTTTCTATCGGCATATCACAATGCACGATGGCCCCTTGCAGGGTCAAAACGGGTGAAATGTCATGCACATGGGCCGGGTAGCGAGCCATTTGTTCCACTTCCATAAACCCAAGATGATAATCCCTATGGGCGTGTTGCGAGACACCGCCGGGATTAACGCAATTGACTTGCGCGGTCATCTGATAGGCAGGGCCAAGCCATGCATGGCTGATCGCGGCGATGGCGGGGTTGGAATAGTAAAGCGCAAAGCCTTCTGGATCGGCCATACAATGCTTTTCAAGGGCGTTCCAAACGCGATCATTGGAACCTGGCTTGGCAAAATGATCACTGGCGCTGATACCAGCTTGCTTTTCCTGATTGATCAGGGATTTGAATGTTTTTGTGGCACGGTCGATAATTGACGTATCTGTAAATGCCCCCTCAATGACCACGATGCCGGGGCCAGATTTTAGAACGCTCACCCATTCCGCCATCAATGTTTTTAACTCTTCTGGAGAGGTGTTGACGGCATCTCCGCGATAAATCGGGACATTGGAAACGATGCGATCTGCAAGAGGGTACAGCTCTGGATTTGCCTGCTGGCGCACAAGAGCCCGAAACTCAGAAATGTCGCCGGCATCCTTGGATAGCCATACATTATCACTGTGTGTTTTGGTGTCGCTCATGAGATCCTCCATCATGCATCGATTTGTCAGCCAAAACAGCAAAGCCGGAATCGCGATATAGTTCAATCAGGATTCCGGCTTCATCGTGAAAAATATTCTAGGCCGTGTGTTACGGCATTAATTGGCCACCATTCACTTCAAGTGTCTGGCCAATAATGTAGCCGGATAGCGCCTTTGATGCGAGGAACACATAAGCGCCAACGCAGTCTTCTGCCACGCCGAGACGGCCTTGAGGCACAGTTGCCAACATGGCGTCCATTTGGGCCTGAGTGGAATAGCGCTCATGGAAAGGCGTGGTGATAACGCCGGGTGCCACCGCATTAACCCGAATGTCATGGGCGATCAGCTCTTTCGCCATGCCTTTGGTGACATTTGCAACGAATGATTTGGATGAGCCATAAAGGCCCGCGCCGCCACCAGCACCATTACGCGCCGCAACGGATGTGGTGTTGATGATGAAGCCGCCATTGGCTTTTAGGAAGGGAATAGCTGCCTTGGAAGCGACGATCACGGAACGGGCGTTGAGGTCCATTATCTGATCATAATCTTCATCGGTGACGTCTTCGTAGGACACACGTTTGACCATGCCGCCGGCATTGTTGATGAGGCCATCCAGCCCGCCATGGACAGCTGCAAACTCTTCAACGGCGCGTTTGATTTCAGCGGAATTGCAGGCATCGGCACGGATCAACGTTACCGTTCCGCCATTTGCTTTGATCTCTTCAGCCAGTTTTTCTGCAGCTTCGACACTTGAGTTGTAGTGCAGGCCAATTTTTGCGCCTTGCTGGGCAAATTCGCGGGCAAGGGCGGCCCCAATACCGGTGGATGCGCCGGTGATCAGAATGGCCTTTCCGGCCAGATCGGGGATTTTCATATTTAAGATGGTCATAGGAGTTCCTTTGCAAATCGCACCCGGTTTGTGTGTTTGAAAAACCGGGTGCGAATTTAGAATTCATATGAACAAATATGTGGCGGGATTGCCTAATGACAATCGCTTTTAAGTATATTTACCGCGCTACTGCACTTGCGCCTTGCCGTTTGCGGTTGGAGCGCCGTGGTTTGCCATGTGAGGTGTTTGGTTTTCCAGCTTCACCAGCACTCTGCGCGCCGCCGCGGCCATGTGCAGAGCCACGTTTGCTGCTTTTAGCGCCGGGGCGACTGCGGTTGTTGCTTCTATTGCCACTACGGCCCGCGCGGCCCTTGCCCTTTTTAGGCGCATTGGCGATTTCCTGATCGGTAAAGCCGCCACTGGCCGTGGGAATGCTCATGCCCATCAGGCGTTCAACTTCGCCAAGTAAATGAACTTCTTCTGGCGCGCAAAAAGCAACGGCTTCGCCCTTGGCACCGGCGCGTGCAGTACGGCCAATACGGTGGACATAGGCTTCAGCGACATCTGGCAAATCGAAATTATAGACATGGGTTACACCAGGAATATCAATGCCGCGCGCCGCCACATCGGTGGCGACCAGAATGCGAACTTGGCCAGAGCGAAACTCATTGATGGCTCTTGTGCGCTGGCCCTGGCTTTTATTACCATGAATGGATGTGGCTTTGTGGCCGCATTGAACCAGATGTTTCATCAAACGCTCGGCACCATGTTTGGTACGTGAGAACACCAGCGACAGATCGTCTTCTCGCTCTGCAAGGCATTCCTTGAGCTTTTCGGTTTTTGCTGTTTGGTGGACGAAATGCACGGACTGCGTGACTTTATCAACGGCGCGGCCGGGAGGGCTGGTTTCTACACGCACAGGATCGTTCAAATAAGAACGAGACAATTCTTCAATCAGTTTTGGCATGGTGGCCGAAAACAGCAAAGTCTGACGCGGTGTGCCAACGAGTTTGGAGATTTTGCGCAGATCATGGATGAAACCCAGATCCAGCATTTGATCGGCTTCATCCAACACCAAAAATTTGGCGGAGTTGAGATGAACCGCTCTGCGTTCCACCAAATCCAGCAAACGACCCGGCGTGGCAACCAGAATATCGGTGCCTCGGCCAAGGTTTTTTTGCTGCACATTGATGGAAGTACCACCCACAACCATGCCAATACGCAAATGGGTATGGCGGACATAGGAGCGCAGATTGTCGGCGATTTGAGCTACCAGCTCGCGGGTAGGAGCCAGAATAAGTGCGCGGATTTCTTTCGAGCGCGGGCGTCCATCAACATTGAGCAATTTGTCGATGATAGGTAGGCCAAAAGCTGCCGTTTTACCGGAACCGGTTTGTGCGAGGCCCATAATATCACGGCCTTCCAGAACAATCGGAATAGCTTTTTGCTGAATGGGTGTTGGGCTCTCATAGCCAGCAGATGTTGCAGCTTTGAGAACAGTGGGAGAAAGACCGAGGTCTTGAAATTGGGTCAAAATAGATATGCCTTAATAATTGGCAAGCGGCCAAAGCCAGATTGCCATTAAATTTAAAAACACGCTTATCGAACACGCCAAAGGCATGTCGAAATCGTGCAGTGCGGTTGCGATACTGGCTCGCCTTGGACCGAATTGTCCTTGTTGGCCGCCAGACCGTCAGCACCCCGCGTGATATGGGAACTTGGGAGATTGTCCCCTGAAAGCAATTGCTTGCAGGGGGGATATGTCATCAGCGTTTGAATTAAACACGGGCTGCTCACGCGGCAGCCACATAACATGGGCACCAGATAGGGGTATCAATGGCGATTGTCAATAACAGTCAATGCGCTGTGGTGACTTGCTCAGTTATGAATTGTCCAGTAACTCAAGAACCAGCTCTGATGGTCGGCACAGCTTTACGCCCTTGGCGGAGCATACGATTGGTCTGTTGACCAACACTGGATGCTCGATCATCGCATCAAGAATGGTTTCATCATCAATGTCAGGGCCCAAAAGGCCCAGCTCTTCTGCGGGCGAGCGCTGGGTGCGAAGAGCTGTTTTAGGCGTTAAGCCAGCCGCTGCAAACAGTGCCTGCAATTGCGGGCGGGTCCAGCCGGTGTCCAGATACTCAATCACGAGCGGCTCGATTCCCGATGCGCTGATAAGCTCAAGAACCTTGCGAGAAGTGCCGCAAGCGGCATTGTGGTGAACAACGATGGTCATGGATAGCTTTAGCCTTTTGGAAAGTGATGGCTGGTTCTATTGGCAAATGCGACCAGTGACAACATCACAGGCACTTCTACCAAAACGCCAACAACTGTTGCGAGAGCCGCGCCTGAATTAAGCCCAAACAGGCTGATCGCCACGGCCACGGCCAATTCAAAAAAGTTTGATGTACCAATTAAAGCGCAGGGAGCGGCAATTTTATAAGGCACGCGCATGAACCAGGCTGCGGCGTAGGCAATAAAGAAAATGCCGTAGGATTGCAGCAAAAGCGGAATGGCGATGAGAAGAATAAGCACTGGTCGCGATAGAATAACACCGCCCTGAAAGCCAAACAGCAGCACCACCGTTGCCAGTAACCCAATGATTGAAAAGGGTTTTAGCCATGTGACGAAACTGGAAACAGTGGTTTCATCATTGTTGCGGGCAAGGATTGCGCGGCGGGTAATAACTCCTGCAACAAGTGGCACGACGACATAGAGCACAACGGATAAAACAAGTGTTCCCCATGGCACGGGAATATCAGTGACGCCCAATAACAGGGCCACGATTGGCGCGTAGGCTACGATCATGATCAAATCGTTGACGCTGACTTGGACCAATGTGTAGTTGGCATCGCCGCGGGTGAGTTGGGACCAGACGAACACCATGGCTGTGCAGGGGGCCGCGCCGAGCAGGATTAGCCCGGCGATGTAGGAATCCGCGTCGCTGGGCGAAATCAAATTCACGAACAAATATTTGAAGAACAAAATGCCGAGCAGTGCCATGGAGAATGGTTTGATCAACCAATTGACCACAAGGGTGATCAGCAGGCCTTTGGGCTGCTTGCGGACCTGCGAGATACTGCCGAAATCGACCGAGATCATCATCGGATAAACCATCGCCCAGATGAGAAGGGCGACGACGAGATTAACATGTGCAAACTCTATGCTGGCCAGGACTTCAAACAGGCTGGGAAAAAACTGACCCAGCGCAATGCCGATGATGATGGAGAGGCCGACCCACAGCGAAAGCCATCTTTCAAAAATGCCAATAGGTGAGGGTTTTGCAGGATTTTTACTCATAATGTTTCTCAGCACGCACAGGCGATCTCTTCGATAATGGGTTGGCAGAT
>NVXB01000046.1 GCA_002746425.1 Hyphomicrobiales bacterium
AAGCCTAGCCAATAAAGTTGGCGGCATGAAAATTGGCTTAGAGTTTTTCAACGCCAATGGCCCGCAAGGCGTTACAGATTAGAAGACCAATGCTGAACTTTGCCCCTGTTAAAACACTCGCCCCACTCCTCCTGCTTGGCCTTGCGCTAGGTGGCTGTAACGCCATCAGCAGTCTGAACCCGCTGACAAGCAAGCCAGTTGTCGATCTGAGCAAGTATAATACTGGCGGTTCGGTCTATTGCCCCAAGGTGCAACTGCGTCAGGGCACGGAAAGTTTCAATGTCTATGAAAAAGGGTTTGATAAAGACCCTCGCCATCTGGTGCATCAGGCACGCATTGAAAAAACTGCCCGTGAATGCTCCTTGCAAGACGGCAAACTGGTTATGCGCATTGGCGTCAATGGCCGTGTTCTGGCAGGACCACGCGGCGTTTCCACAACCTTGAGCGTTCCCATTCGGGTTGTTGTTGTGAAACATCAGGATGCCGTTCTGTATTCGGAAATTCATCCGATTTCTGTGCAAATATCAGATTTTGACCGCACACCAGATTTTGTGACAGTCGTCAATGTCGCAGTGCCCGATCCGGGTGAAGACAAAAACTACATTGTTTATGTCGGTTTCGACCGTAAGGAAGACACCTGATACTCCCTCTAAAAATAAAGAAATATCATGCTGATCCTGTTTGATTGTGACGGAGTTCTCGTTGACTCCGAGGTTATCGCGTCAGAAGTGACCAATAAATTGGTCAAAGAGCTAGGGCTCGAACTGTCTATCGAAGAATTTGCCAGCCGGTTTGCGGGTCTCAACGGCGAAACCATTTTTGCCACTGTGGCAGAAGAACTTCAAATTACGCACCCAGAAGATATTGTGGAACGTTGCGACGTGCAGATTGATGAAGTTCAAGCGCAATCCCTACTGGAAGTTACCGGCGTGCATGCCATGTTGGATATGCTGGATGATCCGCGTTGCATTTGCTCCAACTCAACAACTGATCGCCTGGAGCGCAATCTTAAGAAAACCAAGCTGTATGATCGCTTCCGTCCCCATGTTTTTTCTTCGCTAGAAGTGCGTGATGGGCAACCCAAGCCCTCTCCGGATGTGTTTTTGCACGCGGCGGAGGAATTTAAGACAGATCCCAAAGATTGCATCATTATTGAAGACAGCAGCCATGGTGTGCAGGGCGGCGTTGCCGCAGGCATGAGGGTCATCGGTTTTGTCGGTGCTTCGCATAGCTATCCTGGCCATGCAGAACAGCTTATGGATGCTGGCGCAGAGACCACAATAAACAAATTGCTGGATATACCGGCGACCATCGAAGCGTTTAAAAACTGGTCGAGCAATGGGTTATGATTATTTTAGCAACGCAGTTGTTGGAGCAGTAGCGTGCAATATGTAAGTACACGGGGCGATGCTCCCAAACTTGGCTTTCTTGATACTATTTTAGCTGGACTGGCCAGAGATGGCGGGCTGTATATGCCAGAAACCTGGCCCCAACTAAGCCTTGAGCAAATACGAGACTTGCGCGGCAAGCCTTACGAGGATGTTGCCTTTGCCATTATGTCTCCGTTTATTAACGGCGAAATACCCGACGATGTGTTGAAACAAATCATCCATGATGCCTATGCGTCTTTCAGACATCGCGCGGTAGCACCGCTGGTGCAAATTGGCCCTAATCAGCATGTGCTGGAGCTGTTTCACGGCCCGACCATGGCATTTAAAGATGTCGCCATGCAGTGGCTGGCCCGGGTTATGGATTATGCACTGGCGCAAAGTGGCCGCAAGGCTACCATTATTGGCGCGACATCAGGTGATACTGGCGGCGCAGCTATCGAGGCCTTTCGCGGCCGTGAAAACACCGATATCTTTATCATGTTCCCCGATGGCCTGGTCTCGGATGTGCAACGCAAACAAATGACCACTGTGGCGGACGATAATGTCCATACCATTGCGATTGACGGTAACTTTGATGATTGCCAGGCACTGGTCAAAGCCATGTTCAATGATCATGCATTTCGAGACCGGTTGAGTATTACTGGCGTGAACTCCATCAATTGGGGCCGCATTTTGGCGCAGGTGGTGTACTATTTCACCAGTTCATTGGCATTGGGCGGGCCAGACAGGCCTGTATCTTTTTGCGTTCCGACCGGTAATTTCGGCGATATTCTGGCGGGCTTTGTGGCCAAAAAAATGGGATTACCCATCGACCGACTGCTGATTGCCACCAATATCAACGATATATTGGTGCGCACGGTTGAAACAGGCCGTTACGAGGCGACAGGTGTGACGCCAACCACGGCACCTTCTATGGATATTCAGGTTTCCTCAAATTTTGAGCGCCTGTTGTTTGAAGCTCATGGCAAAGATGGGGCCGCGATCACGCGATTGATGGCTGGCTTGCAACAATCAGGCGCATTCACGCTACCTGATGACGTGTTGGCGAGCATCAAAACAGATTTTGATGCGGCGCGAACCACTGAGCAAGATACGGCCGAAACAATTCGGGCGCTGTTGGATGAATGCGGCTATCTGCTTGATCCGCATACCGCAATCGGTGTGCATGCGGCGCAAAGACATGTACAGACGAATGCGCCAATGGTGATCCTTGGTACGGCGCATCCCGCCAAATTTCCGGATGCGGTTGAAGCGGCTTGTGGCACTAGGCCACTCCTGCCTGCTTGGCAAGGAGACCTTATGTCCCGTCCAGAGCGACAACAATCTCTTGCCAATGACCTAGAGACCGTGGAAAGGTTTGTGTCAGAAAAAGCGAGAGCTGCCAATTAAGGCAACTAAGTTAAGGCTACAAAGTTTGGGGAGAAACTGTGTTGAGTTCTATATTGGTGATCGATGAGCGTTGAACATACGATCCTAAGTAATGGCATGACAGTGGTAACACACGCCATGCCAACACTTGAAAGTGCAGCATTAGGCGTTTGGGTCCGTTCCGGATCACGCAATGAGACGCAGCAACAACATGGTATTTCCCATCTTTTGGAGCATATGGCCTTCAAGGGTACGAAAAACCGTACCGCACGCGACATTGCAGAAGAGATTGAAGCTGTTGGTGGTGATCTCAATGCTGCCACCAGCATTGAAAACACCTCATATTTCGCTCGCGTCCTCAAAAATGATGTGCCGCTGGCATTGGATATACTCAGTGACATTTTGCTCAACACACGCTTTGATGATGATGAGTTGGAGCGTGAACAACACGTTATTCTGCAAGAAATCGGGGCCAGTCTCGATAATCCTGAAGATCTGGTTTTTGATGCTTTTCAAGAATCTGCATTCTCGGATCAACCCATTGGTCGCACTATTCTTGGTACTGCAAAAACAGTTCAAAGCTTTTCCACAGAGGATTTGAAGGCCTTTTTGCGCCAACAATACCAACCAGAGAATTTGGTTATTTCTGCAGCTGGTGCCGTCAACCATGATGAATTTGTCCGCCAGACAGAAGAAACCTTTGGCGCGTTGAAAAGCAGCRCCCCAAAGCCAGCAGATCATACGCCTGCRACCTACACAGGWGGGTCTTTTATTGAACAAAAAGACTTGATGGAAGCTCAGGTYTTGATTGGRTTTGAAGGCTACTCCTACCGCGATGAMAAYTTTTAYGGCGTRCAGCTKYTKGCYAGYGTGYTAGGYGGYGGAATGGCCTCCCGGCTGTTTCAAGARGTGCGKGAAACGCGCGGCCTATGCTATTCAATCTAYTCATTCCATTGGGGTTTTTCTGACACCGGGTTGTTYGGTTTACACGCGGCCACRGGCAATGAGGATTTGTCRCARCTYGTGCCGGTGATGCTGGATGAGCTGCTGAAGGCCAGCGATGACATCCACGAAAAAGAGTTGGACAGAGCGCGCGCGCAAATCCGTGCAAGCCTGTTGATGAGCCTTGAAAGCCCGGCATCGCGTGCGGCACAGATCGCACGTCAGATGCTGATTTATGGCAAAGTTATCGATTTGAATGARCTGGTYGCAAAGATTGAYGCCATTACGGCTCAAGACCTTCGCGGACTGGCAAAACAGATATTTTCAACCRACTCTCCAACGCTGGCGACAATTGGGCCAGTACAGGGAGCCGAATCGGTTCTTTCCACGCAGAGCATTTCAGGGCATCTTAACGGTAGATGATCTTCACGGGATGCTGTTTTGACCCAGTTATTGGCTAAATGACATTTGCTTTTTTGCATAACACTACCCGCAGCGCGGCACAGGACAAGGCCACGGCTGGMACAAGCGCTGGCGAGCGGATAGTCCTGCGCACGCCGCAAATCAGCGATTATGCAATGTGGGCTGAAGTGCGYGAGGCCAGCCGCAGCTTTTTGAAGCCKTGGGAACCAACYTGGGCCAATGATGATTTAACCCGYAATGCCTTTCGCCGCCGKGTCAGGCGTTATCAGCAAGAAACCAAGGATGGGCTGTCGCATTGTYTGTTCGTATTTCGCGAAACCGACAACCGCTTGATGGGCGGGCTAACTCTTGCCAACATTCGGCGCGGTGTCACCCAAACTTGCAATTTGGGTTACTGGATGGGTGCCTCATTCGCGGGCAAAGGCTATATGTCCGCGGCCGTACGTGCGGCCCTGCCATTTGCTTTTGGCACCCTTGGGCTTCACCGCGTTGAGGCGGCCTGTATACCCGACAATACCCCCTCAATCCGGCTGCTGGAAAAAGTAGGATTTACTAAGGAAGGCTACGCGCGAGAATACCTTTGCATTGACGGCAAATGGCGGGATCATGTCTTATTTGCCATGCTGGAAGGCGATCAGCACTAGCTGTTAGCCATTGGCGTAAACCAATTCTGTAGAAACTGGCAAGAATCTCCCAGATTTGCACCGCTGAACCTTGTGTCAGTAGTGGGAACTCAATAGTAAAGACAATGTCAGGCTTTTCTGACCTCTTTGTGTCCTCATTTGTCTTGGATATTTTCAAAGGTGATAAAGCGTTAAATCGCTCATACCTCAGGAGAATTTGTAGTTGCGTCGCCTGTTTGCCAACACTTTCAATACTGCCGTTTCAAGCGCCCTGTTGTTTGCGCTCGTAAGCCTTGTCTTGCTGCTTGGAAACACCGCGCACGCCATTGAGGCTGTGAGCGTTCCGCTTGACGGGCGTACCTTGGATTTGCGGCCTGCGCTGGAGCTGTATCAAAACGCAGATGCCAAGCTGCAAGTATCAACAGCGGCTGGGCCCGACGGCATTATTCGGCGTATTGAAGTTCAGGCCCGTGATCCCAACATTTCTTCCGACTGGGTCGTCTTCGCCTTGTCAAATAACGGCAATCAACAGATAGATCGGCTGCTTGTTGCGCCGCATTACTGGCTGCCGGGCTCCGGCTTGCTGGCGCCAGATCTTGGCTCGGTGCGTATCACCGCCATTACACCCAGTGAAGGTTTTGCCCCGGAGCGGGTGCCCAGCAAAGAGGCCGATGTATTCCTGATCACGCTCGACCCCGGTGCTGTGGTGACATTTATTGCTGAATTGCAGGAAGATAGACTGCCACAATTGAAACTGTGGCAGGTTGATAACTACCGCGACAGCATCAACAATTTTACGCTTTATCGTGGTTTGGTTATCGGCATTTCTGGCTTGCTGGCTGTGTTTCTCACCATTATTTTCGTGGTCAAGGGAACTGCCATGTTCCCAGCGGCAGCGGGCCTTGCCTGGGGCGTTTTAGCCTATGTGTGCATTGATTTTGGCTTCTGGAACGAGATTTTTAACCTGGGCGCTGGTGAAAACCAGGTGCACCGAGCGGCAGCGGAAATCTTCCTGGCCGCAACACTATTGGTGTTTCTCTATACCTATCTCAATCTAGACCGGTGGAATACGACCTATCGCTTTGTGGTCATGGGCGCGTTGTTCATCATGGCACTCATCGTTGGCATATCGATGATTGAGCCAAGCTATGGCGCTGGCGTTGCACGGGTTATTTTTGCCCTGACTGTACTGGCTGGTGTGGGCTTGATCAGTTGGATGAGTTGGCTGGGGTATGATCGCGCCGTGATGCTAATCCCCACATGGATATTGCTGGTTTTTTGGCTGGTGTCGGCGACCATCTCGGTAATGGGCGGTCTGGACAATGAAATTGTGCAGCCTGCGCTGGCGGGCGGCATGGTGCTGATCGTGCTGCTGATTGGCTTTACGCTTATGCAGCATGCGTTCACCGGCGGAACCGTTATTACTGGCGAGGTTGGTGATCAGCAACGCCGCGCTCTTGCGCTAACCGGTTCTGGCGACATGATTTGGGACTGGGACGTGATGCGCGATCGCATGGTTGTCAGCCCAGAAGTTGAACAAAAGCTTGGTTTGCGCCGTGGCACTCTGGAAAGCCATGCCCGCGACTGGCTGGAATTTTTGCATCAATCAGACCGGGATCGCTTCCGCCTGATGCTTGATACCGTGCTGGTACAGCGCCGGGGACGGATTGTGCAAGAGTTTCGCCTGCGTTCACAGGCCGAYGATTATCACTGGTTCTCGCTGCGCGCACGCCCSGTTGTTGGCTCCGATGGCGAAGTTGTGCGCTGTGTCGGCACKCTGACCGATATTACCGAAGARAARATTGCGCAAGAACGCCTGATGCATGACGCGGTTCATGATAATCTTACCGGATTGCCAAACCGCGAATTGTTCCTCGACCGATTGCAAATTGCCCTCACCCGATCTGAGGTCGACGATAGCGGATACCCATCCATCATTCTGGTCGATATCGATCAATTCAGCGATGTGAATGACAGCTAYGGGCTKGCAATTGGCGATTCTGTWTTGCTRGCGATTTCGCGCAGRYTRTCTCGYATCACCCGCCCTCAAGAYACCTTGGCRCGTGTCAGCGGTGACCAATTCGTGTTGATGCTKATTTCTGAGGAAGACACYGCTAAGGTCGAAGCRATTGCGGCGGCCGTGCTTCGCACAATCAAATCATCCATCCCGATTGGTGATGAYGAAGTYTACCTCTCTGCCTCAGTGGGTATTGCCCATTTTGAAGAAGAGCAGATCGAGGCTGCAGACCTTTTGCGCCAGGCTGARACKGCRCTYTAYGATGCCAAGCGRCAGGGCGGCAACGCCATCACGGTGTTCTCAGATGTATCCAGCGAAACKACGGCTGGCCGCATGGAAGTGGCAACACGCCTGCGCCGKGCGCTCGCGAATGATGAATTGGTGCTATATTACCAACCCATCATTCGACTRGAAGATCGCTCGATTGCTGGCTTTGAAGCGCTGATGCGCTGGCAACATCCTGARCAYGGCACYCTGGCTCCYAGCGAGTTTATTCCGATTGCWGAAGAGAGCAATTTGATTTCAGATATCGGGCTGTTCGCRCTGGAAGAGGCAACCCAGCAGCTTGCCGAATGGCAGCAATCACCGAAGGTGCGTGTGCCGTTGTTTATGAACGTCAATGTCTCAAGCCGGCAATTGTTTAGCCAGGATTTGATCAATGACGTGAAATCCGTGTTCTTGCGCTCCCCTGTGCAACCCGGTTCGCTCAAATTGGAGATCACTGAATCTCTGGTTATGGAAAACCCTGAATATGCAGCGCAGGTCTTGAACAGATTGCGTGACCTTGGCGCTGGTCTGGCGCTGGATGATTTTGGCACCGGCCACTCTTCTTTGTCTTATCTCCAGCGTTTCCCATTCGACACGCTCAAAGTAGACAAATCATTCGTGCGCCARAACGGGCAGGAAAGTCAGCTGGTTATTCTGCGCTCRATCATCGCRCTTGCRCATGATCTGGACATGGATGTGATTGGCGAGGGCGCTGAGAACGAGTCCGATGTGCTGGAGCTTTCTGAGCAAGAATGTGAATACGCACAGGGTTTCTTGTTTGGCATGCCGATGATTGCCTCTGAAGCTGAAGAAATGTTGTTCCGCAACACATCCTTTGGCTACTCAACAAGCTAAAGCTTTTGCTTCGGCGTCAGGCCCGACCAGCTGTTGAGACCAATGCAGATAGTTCAATCCCCAGCTTAGCCAATGCCGCCGTGTAAATATCCTGAGGCCGGGTATCCAGCACAAGCTTTTGGTCAGCATCGCAAATGAGCCAGGCATTTTCCAAAATCTCTTGCTCCAACTGCCCTTCGCCCCAACCAGCATAACCCAGCGCAACACGCGCTACGCCGGGGCCCGTTTCCAGGCCAATGGCCTTCAACACATCCACGGTGGCGCACAGCGCAATATCATTGGTAATGGTCAGAGCATTYTCRAAAGCTTTATCAGGCTGATGCARCACAAACCCACGGCCTATTTCCACCGGGCCACCCGCCAGCAAAAGCGTCGTGTTCTCGGGCAAACATTCCAGCTCTATCTTSTCACATAATTGCGGGAAACTGATATCCTCATGGGCGCGGTTCACCACCAATCCCATGGCGCCATCTTCATCATGCGAGCACAGGAAAATGACGGTTTTCTGAAATCGTGGATCAGCCATATCTGGCATTGAGATCAGGCATTTGCCTGTTAGCCAGCCGCCTTCMTCACCTGAGGGRTGTCTGGGAGTTTTGGTAAACCGGTCTTTTCGCAAGATGCATCGAYCTCTTTTTGTTCAAAACATAGCTGTCACTTTCAAATTATGACACAGCCTGTGCAGCTATTCCATGTTTTCCAGACCTCTTCCGCATTTCAGTTCGACAGGCAATCACACAAATATGATTGTCAGTTACTTCAATCATGAGCCGGAAGGGGCTACATAACAGGGATGAGATATTTGTTTTCCCGTTTAGCAGCTGCTGTTCTTGYCATCTTGRTTTGGCAGGGCATGGCGCAAGCTATGTCCGGCCCTTGGATTGAGCTGCCAAATGCCAGAGCACGGCTGATCATGACCGGTGAGCCGATGAGCGGCACTCTTTTAGCGGGTCTTGAAATTGAGCTGGATGACGAATGGAAAACCTATTGGCGCTCCCCCGGCGATTCCGGCATTCCGCCAATATTGGATTGGTCGCGTTCTGAAAACGTTGCCAGTGCGGAAGTACAGTTCCCTGCCCCCAAACGCTTTGGCGATGAATATGGCCAGTCCATTGGCTATAAGCACCGTGTTGTCTTTCCCATAAACATCAAGCTGATCAATCCAGGCAGACCATCCAAACTTGTGCTTGATACTTTCCTTGGTATTTGCCGGGAGGTTTGCATTCCAGTCACGGAAAAGCTGGCCCTCACAATCCCGCCAATGTTTTCGACCAGCGCCGATGTCTCCAACATCATGGCGAAAGCCGTCAAATCGCTGCCCCTAAACGTACCGGAGCAACTAAAAGCTTCGTTCTCGGTTATGGAAACGTCCGGCAAGGTTCCAGTTTTGGAGATTAAAATTCCGGCACGATTTTCTGCAGGGCCTGCTGACATTCCGGTTGAAGATATATTTGTTGAAGGACCGTCCAATTGGTTCCTGTCATTACCAGAGAAAATTTCTGAAACAGAGACGCATCAATTGTGGCATTTGCCACTGTACGGAATACCGAGAAAGCAATCCCCATGGGGCGCTGATATGCGTTTGACCATTATTGGCAAAAATATATCCTTTGAACAGTATTTTGCCCTCGACGCCCCGAACTAACGCACTAGATCGTTAGGCACGACAACACATTGAACAATTCTAATTCTGAGGCACGATATGACCGTTTCTGTGGGCGATACTCTTCCTGATGCAACCTTCTTTGTTCTAAACGATGATGGCCTTGCAAAGCTAACCAGCAAAGAACTGTTTGCAGGCAAGACAGTGGTTCTGTTTGCTCTGCCTGGTGCCTTTACGCCAACGTGCTCGCAAAGCCACCTGCCCGGCTATCTGGAGCATTTGGAGACCATTAAAGCAAAGGGTGTCGATGACATCGCCGTATTATCCGTCAATGACGCCCATGTCATGCGCGCTTGGGCAGCCCAATCTGGCGGCAAAGGCAAAATTCATTTCCTCGCCGATCCGGCGGCTGAGTTTACCACGGCAATCGGCATGGATATTGACCGCACAGAGGTTGGTATGGGTATTCGCTCACAGCGCTACTCCATGATTGTGAAAGACGGCAAGGTGACGTCTTTTAATCTTGAAGAGATACCGGGCCAAGCTGTTGTTTCTGGGGCAGCCGCCATACTTGAGCAGCTTTAAGTAGCTCTGCTCAATGTGAAAATATCAGGTTGGGAGAATTTCCCGGCCTTTTTTGTATTCGCGAAAAGCGAAGACGCCGTACACACCAATGAGTGCCAAGGCCAGACCATACCAGGTGATGACATAGCCAAGATGACGGTTAGAGAACTGCACACGCGTTTCACCACCCTGTGGCAATGCGCCATTGCGCAAGCTTTGCTCATCAATGAAATAGGGTGCGACGAAGGTTTGGTTGAGGCCTGCGCGATCGCTCATGGCCGCGATATTGCGAATGAACCAGATTTCSTTGTCCAGCCCGTCTGAATTTCCAGGCGTCGCAAAATTGGGTAATTCAGGAGCRCGCATCAGGCCCACAATTTCAACCYGYTCGGAGCCACTGTCTGCAAAACTCTGAGCTGCATTTTCCATCGGGACAAAACCACGATTAATCCAAATCAGRGTGCCGTTCTCAAGTTGCARTGGCGTCATAATCCAGTAGCCCTGCCCGCGATACGGACCACCTTGAGGCTCACTCACGGCCATGTAAGAGAATTGCTGATGCTGATGCAGCAAGGTTCCACGCACMGCAACGCGCGTATAGCGATAGTCATCWGGCTCTAAYTTTGCCCATTGCGACTTATCCGGCGCGAGGATCGGGTCAGCATCAATGCGCGCATCAACAGCGGCGGTCAGTGCCTCTTTCCAGTACATGCGATCGACTTGCCAATTTCCCAATGACACCAGCACGGCAAGCGCAATAACAGAAAAAATAGTTAGCCAAAGCAGTCGGCGCCAAAGTGGCAAGAGCTGCCCTGACATTTTATCGCCCTTGGTCATTCTTGCGCTGCGTCTTCTTCTGCGGTGGCGTTGTCCATGCTGCCCTGTAGCGCACTTCGTTGGTATTGCTGGGCAATCAATAAGCCTTTCAATGGCCGCAATAACAAAAGGCACAGGATGACAGTYACGGGCAGCCAGATCATCATRTTGATCCAGATAGCTGGCTCAAACATTACTTCTGTTACCAACACACCAATAATGGCAATAATGCCAACGATAGAGATGACAAAAACRGCAGGCCCATCCCCAGTATCGACAAAYCCAAAATCCAGTTTGCAGCGKYGRCAGCTTTTTGCGACYGTGAGAWARCCGGAGAACARCTTGCCYTGCCCRCAGCGSGGRCATTTGCCTTTCATGCCACTTTGGCTGGGYGGCARGYTTGGGTAACTCARTAGATCATCTGTGTGGCTCATAACGGCCATCCTTACATAAAAACGGCGCGTTCAGAGTAACCAAACGCGCCGTGTAAAATCAATTTTCTAATCGTCTAGTGAACTGTGGCACCGGCGGATGCCCWGACATAAACAGCGGCAAAGAGGAACAGCCARACCACATCGACAAAATRCCAATACCAAGCGGCGGCTTCAAAACCGAAATGCTGCTTTGGTGTGAAGTGGCCTTTCATTGCCCGGATAAGACAGATGGCAAGGAAGATTGTACCAATCAACACATGGAAACCGTGGAAGCCGGTCGCCATAAAGAATGTCGCGCCGTAGATGCTGCCGGAGAAGTCAAACGCTGCATGAGCATATTCATAGCCCTGCACGAAGGAGAACAGGACACCAAGGACAACAGTAATCGCCAGGCCCTGGATCAGGCCTTTGCGGTCATCATTCAGTAGAGCATGGTGTGCCCAGGTAACCGTTGTGCCCGATGTGAGCARAATGAGCGTGTTCAACAGCGGCAAATGCCAAGGRTCAAACACTTGAATACCGACAGGAGGCCACTGACCGCCTGTGTATTCAAGKCGGGCATATTGCTGGACTTCATCRTAAAACAGGCTGGCATCAAAGAAWGCCCAGAACCATGCGACGAAGAACATAACTTCAGACGCGATAAACAGGATCATGCCRTAGCGCAAATGRATGGCAACAACRCGGGTATGGTGGCCRGTRTGTGCCTCATTGATGACATCRCGCCACCAGGCAGCCATGGTGTAMAGAACACCAATAAAGCCCGGGAATATCCACAAAAGGGAATCGCCGTGCATATAGGCAACTGCGCCCAAAGCCATGAAGAACGCGGATACCGCGCCAACAAAAGGCCACGGACTTGGGTCTACCAGATGGTAGTCATGATCATTGGCGTGTGCATCTGCCATATTGGCCCCCGAATTTCACTATCAGTCTAAGCGCAWGAATAGCGCGGTTTCGTAAACAGTCCTAGAGTTTTTCCGCAATAGGTGCCGCGTTCTCTTCTCCRGCTTGTGCCAGAGGAACAGCCGCATTGGCAACAGGGAAAAACGTRTAGGACAAGGTGATGGTTTTGATCGAATCCAGATTGGGATCATCCGCAATTGCTGGATCAATGAAGAAGACAACTGGCATTTCTACCTTCTCACCCGCGCTCAAAGGCTGCTCGGTGAAACAGAAACATTCCAGCTTGTTGAAATAAGCACCGACAGATTGCGGTGTCACGTTGAAAGTTGATGTGCCGGTCGTGTGGGTGCTGCCAAGATTGGTGAAAGAATAGGAAGCTTCGCCAAGTTCGCCGATTTTCATTGTCAGCTTACGCGTGACCGGTTTGAACTCCCACGGCAGGCCGCCTGCAACATTGGCATCAAAGCGAATGGTAATCTCGCGGTCCAGAATGATATCTGAACCAACCTCGGCAACCCGTGTTGTGCCACCATATCCGGTGACCTGACAGAACAGCTTGTAAAGCGGCACGGCGGCATARGCCATRCCCAGCATAGAAGACAGGAACACAACACAAATGGCGGCTGTCATTTTATGACGCCGTGTGATGCCCTTTTCTATGGTGTTACTTTCGTTCATTGCAGGTAACCGATCATGGTTGACTGAGGAGTTCAGGGCCGAATTTGAGAATTGTCATGAGGTAGAACAGAACAACCAAAAAYACGAGGCCAAGCGCGATTGCGACAGAGCGACGGTTGCGGCGCTTCTTGTCTTCATCAGAAAGTACGATTCCGTCATCAGCATTCATTGTTTGTCTCATACCACCATTGCCACGATAGATTCTGCAAGCAACACGGCAAATAGTGCGAACAGATAAAGAATTGAAAAAGCGAACAAGCGCTTGGCTGCCTTGTTGTTATTAGCGGCCTCATTGTCGCGATAAACCAATATGGCCTGCCACAAGAACACGGCGCTAAGCGCAATAGACACAACGCCATAAGCGATACCGCCAAAGCCGAAATACAGCGGTGCAAGCACAACCGGGATCATCAGCACGGTATAAATCAGAATATGGCGCCGCGTATAAGCCTCGCCCGATACCACTGGCATCATCGGGATACCGGCGCGCTCATAATCTTTGCAGGCAAACAATGCCAGCGCCCAAAAGTGAGGCGGCGTCCACATGAAGATGATGAGGAACAGAATAACAGGCTCAATCGATACCGATCCGGTAACGGCCGCCCAGGCAACAACAGGCGGGAAAGCACCCGCAGCGCCACCGATAACAATGTTTTGCTGCGTCGAGCGCTTGAGCCACATTGTGTAGACCACGGCATAAAAGAAGATGGTGAACGCCAGCAGAAAAGCCGCCAACCAGTTGGAGACGAGCCCCAAAATCATCACAGATAATATAGACAGCACAAGGCCAAAGGCCAAAGCTTCATCGCGCGATACACGACCCGCAGGAATTGGGCGGTTGGCCGTGCGTTTCATGAGGCTATCTACATCAGCCTCGTACCACATATTAAGTGCACCAGATGCACCCCCGCCAACGGCAATGCAGAAAATTGCGATCACAGCGGTTATCGGGTCTAGCAGAATTTGATCAGCCGTTGCAGCAGCACATACCAGCCCGACAATGGCTGTAAACACAACAAGACGCATAACACCTGGCTTGRGCAGGGCAAAGAAATCTTTRGGCTCAGCCTGAGAAATCAGCGCACTTGATGTTGCATCCGCAAGGGCCTGCAATTCTGTGCGTGCTTCGATGTCTGCTGTCGACATGTTTTTCGAATTTCTATTCTGCTGTGTTGTTCRTTAAARACTGTCGGCCCAAGCGGGCCGACAGTACTWGGTTTYATCGWRRCCGGATTAYTTAATCCGGGGCAGTTTTTCCCACTGATGGAACGGTGGTGGAGATGGCAATTGCCATTCCAGTGTCGTTGCACCAACACCCCATGGRTTGTCGCCAGCCACACGYTTGCGCGCAAAGGCTTCGTATACACCATAGAGGAAGATCAAAACTGCRAAGGCAGACATGTARGATCCGATAGAGGAAACATAGTTCCAGCTTGCRAAAGCATCGGGGTAATCAACAATACGCCGTGGCATGCCGTTGAGACCAAGGAAATGCTGCGGGAAGAACACAAGGTTCACACCAATGAAGGTGACCCAGAAATGCAGTTTACCRATGRWYTCAYTRTACATGTAACCCGTCATTTTCGGGAACCAGTAATACCAGCCCGCAAAAATCGCGAACACCGCACCCAGTGACAGCACATAATGGAAGTGAGCTACCACGAAGTATGTGTCATGGAASGAGCGATCCAGACCGGCATTGGCCAGYTGAACACCAGTCACACCACCAACGGTGAACAGGAAGATAAAGCCGATTGCCCAGATCATTGGTGTGCGGAACTCAATGGAACCGCCCCACATGGTGGCAATCCAGGAGAAGATTTTCACCCCTGTTGGCACTGCAATCACCATTGTCGCGAAGATGAAATAGGCTTGCGTATCGACATCAAGGCCAACCGTATACATGTGGTGAGCCCACACGATGAAGCCAACAACACCAATAGCAACCATGGCATAGGCCATGCCCAGATAACCAAAGATAGGTTTTTTGGAGAAGGTGGAAATGATGTGACTGATAATGCCAAAACCTGGCAATATGAGAATATACACTTCTGGATGGCCGAAGAACCAGAACAGATGCTGGAACAGGATCGGATCGCCGCCGCCTTCAGGCGAGAAAAACGCCGTATCAAAGTTACGATCTGTCAGCAGCATGGTGATACCACCAGCCAGAACAGGCAAGGACAGCAGCAGCAAGAATGCTGTGACCAACACGGACCATGCAAACAATGGCATTTTGTGCAGGGTCATGCCCGGCGCACGCATATTGAAGATGGTGGTGATGAAGTTAATCGCACCGAGAATGGAGGACGCGCCCGCAAGGTGCAAAGACAGAATGGCCAAATCCATTGCAGGACCAGGCTGACCCGTTGTCGACAGTGGTGGATAAATAGTCCAACCGCCACCAACGCCGTTACCGCCCGGGGGCCCTTCAACAAACATGGAAATAACCAGCAGCAAGATTGCGGGTGGCAACAACCAGAATGAAATATTGTTCATGCGTGGGAACGCCATATCTGGCGCACCAATCATGATTGGCACAAACCAGTTGGCAAAGCCACCAATCAGCGCTGGCATAACCATGAAGAAGATCATGATCAATCCGTGGCCGGTGGTGAACACGTTATAAACGTGTGGGTCACCAAAAATCTGCAAACCAGGTTCTTGCAATTCCATGCGCATCGCGACAGAAAAACCACCGCCAATGATACCTGAAATAATCGCAAAGATCAGGTACATCGTGCCGATGTCTTTGTGGTTTGTAGAGTAGACGTATCGGCGCCATCCAGTTGGATGCGCGTGTCCGTCTGCGTGTGCTGCGGTGCCTGCCATAGGTCCTCAAGCTCCTGTTTTATCCCAGCCAGCGAACCAACCGGGGCCCCATTAACGGGGGTATGAATTCAAATCACGTTCGGCACTGAATTCTCAGCGTCGATATTAAAATGCGCCAGGTTTATTCAGCGCTTGCCAGTTTTTTCTGATTGTCCAAAAGGCCCGCCAACATTTCATTGGCACCCTCGACATCATCTACAGCTTTGGCTGCCCATTGCTGAAACTGGTCGTCGCTGACGACACGAATAACAATCGGCATAAAGGCATGCAAAACACCGCACAGCTCAGAACACTGGCCGTAGTAGACACCTTCGCGCTCAGCTTGAAACCAGGTTTCGTTCAAACGSCCTGGAATGCCATCGGTTTTCACRCCAAAWGCAGGCATCGCAAAAGAATGGATCACATCTGCCGCAGTAACCTGAACYCGMACTACTTTWCCAACGGGAACAACAATCTCGTTATCCACAGAAAGCAAACGAAGRTCATCTGCGCCTAAYTCGTCATCCTGAAGCATGTACGAATCAAATGCGATATCGCCATTGTCAGGATACTCATAGCCCCAATACCACTGATARCCGGTAACCTTGAGCGTCAATTCCGCCTCAGGRATTTCCATTTGATCATACAACAAACGAAATGAAGGGACCGCGAGAATCACTAGAATCAAAACCGGAGCCACAGTCCAGACAATCTCRATCATCGTATTGTGAGTGGTCTTGGAYGGCGTSGGATTTGCCTTGGAATTAAARCGAACCGCTATAATGGCGAGCAAAAGCGTWACRAACAACACGATTGGAACAATGATCCAAAGCGTGAAATTGTTGAAACTGCTGATACTTTTCATGATTGGCGTGGCTGATTCCTGAAAAGTAATCGCCCACTCACTTGGCTTGGCTGCCAAAGCTACGCTGATTGAAGCGGCAAAAAAGGCGATAACGCCCGACACAATTGCTGCTGGTCTCAAAAGCGCGGATAGCAAGCGCTTTGCATTCTTCATAGTGTCAACCTTCATGTCTTTCACTCTCATCATTACAGCAAAGCAAAAATACCCGCTTGCCAGCTTTCAGATGACAGGGTTTGAACCAAATCTACAAGGGGACAATGCGTTCCATATGCATGCCCCTGCATATCTGACGAATTCGTGCCCCCATATACGAGGCTTAATCTACTCTGTCGAGAGGAACTTAAGCCCAATATGCGTCTCCAATAAACATAATAGTTTTACTGAATGTGTAATTCTTGCTGATCTTTCTGAACACCGTATATTTACGCAGCTTCGGCTATTATATGTGTGTAAAAGCCACGCAAACGGTTTTCGACAGAWTGTCGCCCWKATTTACTGCAAAATSTGCNCCCGAATRCCYGCKMWGGTTWMMTTAACCRACCAGAGCAGGCCAAGCACGTAACTTGACAGCGTCCCATGCTCTGCTAGGTGACATGTTAACCTTTAAAAATCGACCGGTAGAAGAGACTAGACCCCATGCAGGTTTCGACACGTTTTTTACACAGTTTTTTGTTTTCGCTCTCATTAGTAGTGGCTTTGCTAATGAGCGGACTATTATCAGGCGTAGCTTTTGCGCAGGCTCCCAGCCAAACCCCGTTTGGGGATTGGACAATGCGGTGTGAAACGCCKCCCGGTGCCCAAGGCCARCAATGTGCCCTRATGCAATATGTYGCTGCTGAAGAYCGYCCMAATGTTGGCTTRAGTGTCATCGTGCTGAAAACAGCCGATGGTAAAGCCAAATTGCTGCGCGTTATCACCCCGCTRGGCGTTTTATTGCCATCTGGRCTGGGCTTGAAAATTGACAGCGAAGATGTCGGTCGCGCCGGGTTTGTGCGCTGTGTCGCCGAAGGGTGTTTGGCCGAGGTCATCATGGAAAATGAGCTGTTGGGCAAGCTGCGCCGCGGTAGTCAGGCCACCTTCATCGTGTTCGAAACGCCTGAAGCCGGTATCGGCATTCCTATTTCACTGACCGGCTTTAGCGCTGGTTACGATGCTCTGCCATAATGAGTACTCCCAATAAACCTGCGATGGACACCAGCGAGTTGTTCAACGGCCTGGACCTCAGCTCAGCAAGCACGAGAGCCAAAGTTGCAGATGCGTTGCATGGCGCAGATGACGGAGAACTGTTTTTAGAATACCGCCAACAAGAGAGTCTTGTTTACGACAATGGCCGGCTGAAAAGCTCTACTTTTGACATCGATTCTGGTTTCGGCCTGCGCTGTGTTGCGGGCGAAGCCGTGGGTTATGCCCATTCCAGCGAGCTATCAGATGCGGCGCTGGGGCGCGCGGCAGATGCGGCAAGCGCCGTTGTTAAAGGCTACAAGGGCACCTATGCAGGCGCCCCTGCCCGCACCAACACACGGCTTTATACCGATGCCAATCCTTTGGATGGGCCGGATTTTGCCAAAAAAGTGGCGTTGCTGGAAGAAATCAACGCCTATGCCCGTGACAAGGGCAGCGATATTTCTCAGGTTTCAGCCAGCATTGCTGCTAGCTGGCAGGTGGTTAGAATTTTGCGCGCTGATGGGCATTTGATTGAAGATATTCGTCCCATGCTGCGCTTCAATGTCTCTATTATTGCCCGAGAGGGTGAACGGCAGGAATCCGGCTCATTCGGCTTTGGTGGCCGTGATGTTTTTGATGCTTTTCTGGCTGATGATAGCTGGAAAGATGGCGTGGATGACGCCATTCGTATGGCACGAGTAAATTTGGGTGCAGAAGCTACGCCTGCCGGTGAAATGGATGTGGTGCTTGGCCCAGGCTGGCCCGGCATTTTGCTGCATGAAGCTGTTGGACACGGGCTTGAGGGCGATTTCAATCGCAAAGGAACCTCCGCATTTGCCGGATTGATGGGGCAGCAGGTTGCCGCCAAAGGCGTGACCATTGTTGATGATGGCACTATTGCCGATCGCCGTGGCTCGCTGAGCATTGACGATGAGGGCACGCCGACTTCCAGAACTGTCTTGATTGAAGACGGCAAGCTGGTTGGCTACATGCAGGACCGCATGAATGCGCGCCTGACCGGCGTATCACCCACGGGTAATGGCCGCCGCCAATCCTATGCGCATGTGCCCATGCCGCGCATGACCAATACTTATATGCTTGGCGGAAACCATGATCCGCAAGAGATTGTTTCCTCGCTCAAAGATGGCATCTACGCCGTTGCATTTGGCGGCGGGCAAGTCGACATCACTTCTGGAAAATTCGTCTTTACGTGCACCGAGGCTTACCGCGTTAAAAACGGCAAGATCGGCTCACCAGTCAAAGGCGCTATTTTGATTGGTAATGGTCCGGAGGCCATGAAACGAGTGACGATGATTGGTAACGACATGCAGCTTGATCGCGGTATGGGAACCTGCGGTAAGGCCGGYCAGTGGGTGCCTGTTGGTGTGGGGCAACCCACCTTGCGAATCAATGCCATTACGGTTGGCGGCACAAATACTGGTTAGRGYAYTAYGTGCTGGAATAYCTARAYTAAGCGCCRGGTATCAAWACRCCAATCARCAGCACCACATAGGCRAYAATCATCATTTCAAAGGTATTTCCTGAAATGACCGGRATTGATATGCCGAAATARCGCGATGCAATGACCAGCAAAAACAARATCACGGATATGAGTAAAACGCCGAAAGATGGTCCGGTGGTTTTCATGGGGTGCAGTCTCCAAAATCAATAAATAAAGCGTCACTGTAGAACCAAACAGTAAACGCATGATTGCTTGCGGGAGCACTTGTTGCTTGCGCTATTCAGAAACCACAAATTTATCTTTGAAATCATCAATGATGGCACCAATCCGCTGTCCATTGACATTCATATCACTAATGCCAATCTGGCTTTGAGATAGCAATGCAAAGCCAGCACGCCCATCGTTTGTTGYAAACACTTCMAGATCAATAATGTCTGGAAAACTGAGGCCTGGACTCAAGGCGATAAAGCGTGTTTTCAAAGCTGTATCACGCTTGGTTTTATGGCGTTGAGTTTTAGCAGCGGTTTCAATGCGTGCAACCAGCCAGTTGAAAACGTCCTCGGGTGTCTGGGATACCAACGGGCTTTCATGGGTTGGGGCAATACCTTTGCAATAGCGCTCATCGCTATCCTGCGCGGGGCACGCCAACGCCCAATTGGGGGTTGAACGCCCAACCCAGCTATAAATATCAAGTGGTTGAATGGTTCCAAATTGCCGCCATAGTTTTTCTGGCCCGATGAGCCAAAGCCCACCACCTGCGAATACAATCAAAACCAGAATGGCAATTAATATTTTTGTCACGTTTAACAGTCTCCGACCGCATTGGCCTGTTAAAATGGCGTCGGGCTGAAAAACGCGACCCGATCGCCGCCATCAGGGTGATACAGGCTTAAACTTTGCGCATGCAGCAGCAAACGCGGCGAGGCATTGCGCCAACGATCAGGTGCGTAAAAGGAATCGCCCAGTATTGGGTGCCCCATCGCCAAGCAATGCACGCGCAACTGGTGAGTACGACCGGTCACAGGATATAGCGCAACCCGCGTGGTCTCGTCATGCTGCTCTACCACCATAAACGAGGTTGATGCCTTTCTGCCGCGCTCCCAATCTACCATCTGCAAGGGCCGTTTTGGCCAATCGCTAATCAAAGGCAGATCGATTTGACCTATTTTTGTAGGCATCACTCCCGCAACCACAGCAACATAACTTTTTGAGATGTGTCGACGTTCAAATTGCAGACCGAGATGGCGCTGCGCCTTGCGGTTTTGCGCAAAAATCATCAAGCCAGAGGTGTGYAGATCAAGCCTWTGCACCAACAACGCTTGCGGAAATGCCGCCTTCACACGGTGCTCCAGGCAATCTGCATGATCTTCAGCTTTTCCCGGCACGCTGAGAAGCCCGGCAGRTTTGTTGATGATCAAAATTTGTTCATCRCTGTGGATAACATCAAGCGCGGMCTCACTCGGCGGCGTATARTGGAACTCTCCGGGCRTCTTGTTAAGCGGCRCCCCAAAAGGGCGYTCGCGRGGRATATCAATCATGTACGAAACCATTGTCCATAATCTGGRTGYTGATCTTTCATGTCTTCGTACAGCCAGACCATACGGTCCACAAACCAGATTTTACCGCCTATAATCARAACCATACCGCAAAYCGTCATCCACACATCGTATTKAATCAGCCCAATAACCAACGGCAACAAGCCAATTGCAGAGGCAAAACTCAATATTTTTGCCATGGTACCGTGATGCTTTGGAATTGGYACAGCATGGCGGTTGAGAAATACCCGYTCRCCAAAAGTGCCYTTGCTGGCCCARTTATCTGTGCTRCGCGGTGGGGGRAATGCGCGCGGGTTRTACCAWATTAAAAAGCACATAATGGCGATGGGAATTACAGACCACCAGCCAAACCATAAGCGGCTCCAGATCGCCAGCACCAAAAGCGGGCCGGTCAGTATTCGGGTATAAACGCTCCAGGGGTTGGCATGCCGCGCCCAGACAGCCTCATCCATAACCATCAGACGCTCGGCCATTTTGAAGATGCTGGACATGACGTTTTTCCGAGATTGTGAGCTTGCCGGTTTCAAACAGCATTTTGGCACTTATATATACACGTACATAAAGGGTTGCGAGGGCGAACACCCGGCGAAAGCCCATTCGGGAGACGGCGATACATGACACAAAGCACCAACGCTGGTGAAGATCGAGATGTTCTTGAAGGCGAAATACTATTGCCTGGCACTCTTCTCAAGCATGTGCATGGCAGCTTTGAGCGCCAGCAAAAGCGGGTTGGCAAGCGATTCTGGCCCACCGTTAAAAAGGCACTCAAATACATCCCGTTCATGGAGGATGTGATTGCATCTTACTATTGTGCCATGGATTCGCGAACGCCCTTGCGGGTGCGTGTGGCGCTGATGGGTGCCCTAGCCTATTTCGTCATGCCAATTGATGCCATCCCTGATTTACTGGCTGTCATTGGCTTTAGCGATGATGCCTCAGTGTTGTTTGCGGTCCTTGCTCTGGTATCGGGGCATATTAAAGACGAACACCGCCAAAAAGCCCGCAATACGCTGCGTGATGAGAGCGAGCAACAGCCCTAAAATCCCACCCTCGTAGAAATGCGGAGCTACTAAAAAATAAAAATCTTGGAAAGATTGGTTGTTCCACTCATAATCTCGTCACAAAGCAAAGGTTATGACTTAGTGAAAGAGTGCGTGATGATTGCATCATTAGCGGTTTTCTGCGCTTTTTCCGTGTATCCACAAGAGATGTTTAGGGTTTGGTAACCAAATTTTGACCAATCTGAAAAAATACCCCAGAACTCCCATAGGGAAGTTGCCACACTTTTCTTTGAGCAGAGATCGGGATAAAAGAACAACTAACGGCAGAATCAGTAAACAGAATCACTTAATGCCTGAATCACTTAACGAATGGATGAAAATCCATTGCACTTTTTTAAAGCCACTGCGCAAACAGTATTTACGCCTATTAGCGCGGCAGCAGATCAARACAGAACAGTTCACTATGATGGCAGCCATGACATTCAAATTCGGACATCCCACATTTAAAACCGGCAAAATGCTGAAAAGCATTGCGGGCGCATTTTTGGCTCTCGTTTTGGTTGCTCCGGCATCCTACGCGCAAACGCCATCGCCCATCGGCCAGTTTCGCGATTGGGCGGCATACACCTATAATGCAACTGGCGGGCGCGTTTGCTACGCCATCACGCAGCCAAAAGAATCTCTTCCACCCGGTGTGAACCGTGGCGAGATTTATTATTTCGTCAGCCAGCGCCCCGGCGAAGGCGTTCGTAACGAGATCAGYGTGATCACGGGCTATCCTTATCAGGAAGGCTCAACCACCACGATCGAGATTGGAACCGACAARTTCAACCTGTTTACTCAGGATGATGGCGCTTGGATCCGAGATCAGAGCGAACAGGATCGTTTGGTCGCTTCGATGCGCCGTGGTTCYAACATGATCATCAAAGGCACATCACGCCGTGGCACCCTGACAACGGATACTTATTCCTTGCTTGGTATTTCTGCTGCGTTGAATGAGCTGGATAAGATTTGCGGAAAATAATTTTTCGCTCTATATGATGCGAAACGTTTGAAGGCGGGGCATGACCCCGCCTTTTTCTTTGAGCTGATTTGGCTAATGCTAGCCATATGTTATGCTTCATATTGAGAGGCGAAAACATGAGTGTTTCACTTGATATTGCAGGCGATAATGCCAATGCACCGACCATCGTAGCTGCYAAGCCATCAGGCWTGAAGGCAGACGCKAARCCCAATTTRATGGGCATGAGCCGCGCCCAACTGGCAGAGGCTGTTACCAGYGTTGGYGTGCCTGAAAAGCAAACCAAGATGCGCGTTCAGCAAATCTGGTACTGGCTCTATGTGCGCGGYGTYTCCASTTTTGATGCCATGGCRAACCTGTCCAAAGCGCTGCGCGCTGAYCTGGCTGAAAAATTTGTCCTGACCCGACCAGAAATTATYCAAGAGCAAATATCTATCGATGGCACCCGAAAATGGCTGTTCCGTTTTCCATCGCGCGGTGCTGGCGCTCCTGTTGATATCGAAACGGTTTATATCCCTGAAGAAGGACGCGGCACATTATGCGTGTCTTCTCAGGTTGGCTGCACACTAACCTGCACATTCTGCCACACGGGCACCCAGCGCATGGTGCGCAATCTCACATCCGAAGAGATTGTCATGCAAGTCATCGTGGCACGCGAGCAGTTGGGTGACTTTCCCGATGCTGATACGCCAGCAGGTGCGATTGTGCCCGGCGCGGGCCGCCTCATAACCAATATGGTGCTGATGGGCATGGGCGAGCCGCTGTATAATTTTGAAAACGTTAAACAGGCATTGCTGATTGTCTGCGATGGTGATGGTCTGGCGCTTTCCAAGCGTCGCGTTACCCTGTCGACTTCGGGCCATGTCCCCAATATTGCTAGAACCGGCGAAGAAACCGGTGTGATGCTGGCAATTTCCCTGCATGCCGTGCGTGATGAGCTGCGCAATGAGCTGGTGCCCATCAATAAAAAGTGGAATTTGGAAGCACTGCTGGATGCCTGCCGCAATTATCCCGGGGCCTCCAATGCGCGGCGCATCACCTTTGAATATGTCATGCTCAAAGGCATCAATGACAGTCTGGAAGATGCCATAGAGCTGGTACGTTTGCTGAAAGGTATTCCCGCCAAGATTAATTTGATCCCATTCAACCCATGGCCCGGCACAAATTATGAGTGCTCGGACTGGGAGCAGATTGAAAAATTTGCCGAGATCGTCAATCAAGCGGGCTATGCTTCCCCTATTCGCACACCGCGCGGACGCGATATTTTTGCCGCTTGCGGGCAGTTAAAATCAGAATCCGAACGGATGAAGAAATCAGATCGGCTGGCTCTGGAAGCCGCGAATTGAGGCTAAGCCAATGCGTGCCTTGATGAGAATTGTGATCGTCATCCCGATGGCCTATCTGCTGGCCAGTCTGGCTKMRRKWTATTTAATCTACAGCGCRTGGCAGATTTCTGGCCGKTTRCCGCCTGTCAGCCCRGTYTTTGAYAGYTTTGARCTGGTCTTGGGCGGCTTTTTTATGTCGATGATGTTTGCCACCATCGCCCTGCCCCTCAGCACCATTGCCATCATTACGTGCGAGCTTATGAAAGTGCGCGGGTTTCTAACCTACACACTTGTCGGCCTTGCCCATGGAATGGTCTTGGYATGGATGGYGGCMGAYAATTTCCGCTTTGACACTTATGGCGATGCGTTTTTCAACAATATGCCGGAAGGCGCAGAAACCTATCTGGCAGGCGGCGCCATTTGGGGCATCGCCTACTGGATTATGGCCGGCCGCCTTGCCGGATTTGGTTTTGAGCGCACCAAGTAAAACTCAGTCAGCCCGCGCCARCAACARTTTGATGGCAAAACCACCCAGCACCGTTGCGAACAACCAATCAACCACACGCGTTGCTTTGGGGGAGCGCTTGAGAAAACCAGCGATTCGTTCTGCRAACAAAATCAGGCCCAAACAAATGGGCGCAGACAGTAGAACGAAAAASACRCCCAAAAACATCAATTTATAAGCCGCATTAGGATCAGAAGCGCTSACAAATTGYGGCAGGAACGTCACAAAAAACACRATGATTTTGGGATTAAGAAGGTTGATCCATAGCCCTTTAAARTAAATYGCAACGACACTCTCTTGCTTGAAGTCTYCRCCAGCATCCATTGAAAAGGACGAYCCATACCGTATGGCATCATAGGCCAAGTACARCAGRTAGGCGCAACCAACCACTTTCAACACCGTAAAAGCCGTCGCAGATGCCGCTAACAATGCAGACAGGCCAACGGCAACGGCAAATGTATGAACCAGTGATCCAGATGACGCCCCAAGGAATGCGGCAAATCCAGCGCCGCGTCCATGGGACACTGTYTTGCCCAAAAACAACGTCATRTCTGGCCCYGGCGTTAAWGCRAGTGCAACCACCGCCAAGGAGTAAGCCAGCAACACAGACCATTCAGGTATAAACGCCATAATTGAACCTCATTTGTGCATTTTTTYAGCAAACTAGATGGTTTAATTTGCCRCGCCAATCCTAAACTTAACCAGMGCACCAAGAAACRCTTGCTAAGCGGCGCTTCCTACCTATAGTGCGCCGCAAAACGGTTCGGCGGGCAAAGCCCCCAATTTCATACATTCAGGAGTCATGCATGTCCCAATCTGGCGACATTAAAAAGGTCGTTCTGGCTTATTCTGGCGGTCTTGATACGTCCATTATTCTCAAATGGCTCAAGATGACCTACAATTGCGAAGTGGTTACCTTCACCGCAGACCTTGGTCAGGGCGAAGAAATTGAGTCCGCGCGCAAAAAAGCCGAAATGATGGGCATCAAGGAAATCTACATTGAAGATGTGCGCGAAGAATTTGTGCGCGACTTTGTGTTTCCAATGTTTCGCGCCAATGCACTGTATGAGGGTGTTTATCTGCTGGGCACATCCATCGCCCGCCCTTTAATTTCCAAACGTCTGATTGAGATTGCCAAGGAAACCGGCGCTGATGCGATTTCTCATGGCGCAACGGGTAAAGGTAATGATCAGGTTCGTTTTGAACTGGCCGCCTATGCACTCAACCCGGATATCAAAATCATTGCACCGTGGCGCGAATGGGATTTGACCTCTCGCACCCGTTTGCTGGAATTTGCTGAAGCCAACCAAATTCCTATTGCCAAAGACAAGCGCGGCGAAGCCCCTTTCTCTGTTGATGCCAATTTGCTGCACACCTCCTCTGAGGGCAAAGTGCTTGAAGACCCTTCAGTTGAAGCGCCAGAATATGTCTATTCGCGCACCGTCTCTCCAGAAGAAGCACCGGATAAAGCAACCTTCATTGAAGTTGGCTTTGAAAAAGGCGATGCGGTTTCAATTGATGGCGAGGTAATGTCGCCTGCAACTATTCTGACCAGGCTTAATAAGCTTGGCGGTACCAACGGTATCGGCCGGCTTGATCTGGTGGAAAACCGTTATGTTGGCATGAAATCTCGCGGTATTTACGAAACGCCCGGCGGCACCATTTTGCTGGCAGCGCACCGCGGTATCGAATCTATTACTCTCGACCGGGGCGCAGCTCACCTCAAAGACGAGATCATGCCTAAATACGCTGAGCTGATCTATAACGGGTTCTGGTACTCTCCAGAACGCGAGATGTTGCAGGCCCTGATTGACAAAAGTCAGGAACAAGTGGCCGGTACGGTTCGCCTGAAACTGTATAAAGGAAATGTCGATGTTGTTGGCCGTTCCTCGCCTAACTCCCTATATGATGAAGACCTGGTGACCTTTGAAGAAGGCGCTGTATCTTATGACCACAATGATGCAGCTGGATTTATCAAGCTCAATGCATTACGGCTGCGCACTTTAGCCAACCGCACCAAAAACAATAAATAACTCTCTAACGCGGGTGGCCCCTCTCGGCCAACCGCCCGAACGGAACAAAAAATGTCCTTGCGAAATATCGCCATTATCGCTCACGTTGATCATGGCAAAACCACTCTAATTGATGTGCTGTTGAGAGAAACCGGCGCCTTTCGTGAAAACCAGCAGGTTGACGAACGTGCGATGGATTCCAATGATCTTGAGCGCGAGCGCGGCATCACCATTCTTGCCAAGGTTGCCTCGGTCAACTGGAAAGATTCTCGCATCAACATCGTGGATACACCGGGCCATGCCGATTTCGGCGGCGAAGTTGAACGTATTCTCGAAATGGTTGATGGCGCTATTTTGCTGGTGGATGCAGCTGAAGGCCCCATGCCTCAGACCAAATTTGTGCTGGCCAAAGCGCTGAGGATGGGCCTCAAGCCCATCGTTGTCATCAACAAGATCGACAAATCTGATGCGCGCCCGGATGCCGTTCTGGATGAAGTTTTTGATTTGTTTGCCAATTTGGACGCCACTGAAGAGCAGCTTGATTTTTCTGTTTTATACGGTTCTGCCAAACAAGGTTGGATGGCGCTGGAACCAGATGGCCCTAAGGATGGCATTGACCCTCTGCTTAAAATGGTTATGGACAAAGTGCCTGAGCCGACAACGCAGGAAGGCCCTTTCCAGCTATTGGCAACGACCATTGAATCCAACCCATATCTTGGCCGTATTCTGACCGGGCGTATTCGCTCCGGCTCGATCAAACCCAATCAAACCATCAAAGCATTGACCCGTGAGGGCAAATTGATTGAATCTGGCCGTATCACCCGGGTTCTTGGCTTTCGCGGCCTAGAGCGCGTTCCGGTTGAAGAAGCCTTTGCGGGCGATATTGTTGCACTGGCTGGCCTTACCAAAGCCACCGTGGCCGATACATTGCTTGATCCATCACTGAACACCGCCATTGAGGCACAGCCAATTGATCCGCCAACACTCTCCATGGCTTTTCGCATCAATGATAGCCCGATTGCGGGTACTGAAGGCGACAAGGTGCAAAGCCGTGTCATTCGTGACCGCTTGATCAAAGAAGCTGAAGGCAATGTCGCACTTCAGGTGACAGCAGGCGCTGACGGCGATAGCTTCGAAGTTGCCGGTCGTGGCGAGTTGCAGCTTGCAGTGCTGATTGAAACCATGCGCCGTGAAGGCTTTGAGCTCGGCATTGGCAAGCCGCGCGTTGTGTTCCAAACAGATGAAAATGGCAAACGTCTGGAGCCCATTGAGGAAGTCATCATTGATGTTGATGATGAGCATTCCGGTGTTGTTGTGAAAAAAATGGCTGAGAGAAAAGCCGAAATGGTCGAAATGCGCCCATCCTCCAATGGCCGTACCCGCCTTGTGTTCCACGCCCCAACGCGTGGCCTGATCGGTTATCAGCCAGAATTACTGTCGGATACCCGTGGCACAGCCGTCATGAACCGTTTGTTCCATGAATATGCGCCTTACAAGGGTGATATTGCGGGCCGCCGCACGGGCGCCTTGATTTCCAATGGCCAGGGCAATGCCGTTCCTTTTGCCATGTTCAACCTGGAAGACCGTGGCCCAATGATCATTAAACCGGGTACCCGCGTTTATGAGGGCATGATCGTGGGCGAGCACACCAAGGGCAGAGACCTTGAAGTGAACGTTCTTAAGGGCAAGCAACTGACCAATATGCGTTCATCCGGTAAGGATGATGCGGTCCGCCTGACAACGCCAATCCAGATGAC
Source organism: Hyphomicrobiales bacterium (assembly GCA_002746425.1). Taxonomy (GTDB): domain Bacteria; phylum Pseudomonadota; class Alphaproteobacteria; order Rhizobiales. The sequence continues at coordinate 28,367 of NVXB01000046.1, forward strand.
ACTGGAAAAGGCTCTGTCCTACATTCAGGATGATGAGTTGGTGGAAATTACGCCAAAGTCCATCCGCCTGCGCAAACGCTTGTTGCTTTCCCATGAACGCAAAAAAGCTTCTCGCATGGCTGCCGCTGGTAACTAAAACCAGCCACAGCACTTTCACTAAGCGACTTTCGTTTAGACAAATTCAGGTCCGGTTCAGATTACATAATCTACAACCGGGCCTGATGTCGCCCTATTGCGGGCGTACTATGTCTAAAGTTAGTGAAAGAGGTGCTGCTATGACTCAACTTATTAAGTCTGTAAAACTGCTCAAGAAGATTGGTTTTGCTGCCATCATCGGAGTAGCATTGTTGAGTTCGCCTGTTATGGCGCAAAAACAGGGTCTGGCGCGCGAGACCCTGGAACAGTTGATCAATGTCCCGCCAAGTGATTTGAGCGACGATGATCTGAGCCTGCGCATCTTGCTAAACAAACGTTTGGTGGCAGATAATGTTAAGCAAATTGCTGGCATCAAATTAAAGCCGTTGCTACGCGCTGACCGCCGCGAGAAAAAACGCCGCGGTGGCAAACAAACCGTCGCGACGACAAAAAACACGGTCGATCAAACCACCGACATTCAAGCGCCAAAGCGGAATAATAATCCTGAAGCCAATCGTAAGGCACGGGACTTGCTAAGGGATACCCGCCGGGCAAAATCCATGCCAATCCCTGAACTGAAGAAACGCATTACCCAATCAGAGAATGTTTTGGCCATGGGCGGTATCCGCCTGAAGCGGACCAACCAGCTTGAAGTTCGTCTGGCGAAAGATCGCGGCGTCCTGAGCCAAAAGATTGCAACGCGCGCGCAACGCAAAGCCAATGATGCTGCACAAAAGGCGCAAGCTGAGCAGCAGGCCAAAGCGGACACAAAAGCGCGCCGCCAGGCAGCAAAACAGCGCGCAGCGGCAGAGCAACGTGCAGCCAATGAGCGGGCAAAGCAGCAAAACCAACTGAACAACCAAAACCGGCAAGCCAACCAGATTGCGCGGGATTTGCTGCGCGATAACCGTCCGGCGCGCCAGCTAAGCCTAGCGCAATTGAACAAGCGCATTGCCGCAGTAACCCAAGCGCTCAGCTACCCGGATATGCGCCGCCGTTTAAGCCGCCAATTGGAAGCGCGGCTGACGGAAGATCAAAATGCACTGACATCCCGCCGAGTTCAAAAACCTAATAAGCCATCGAGCAATCAGGGCGCCAACAAGCTGGCCCGTGGTCTGTTGCAGGACCAGCGCCCGGCGGCAAACCTTGGCCTGCCAGAGCTGCGCGAGCGCGTGAAAAGAACTCGCAAAGTTCTGCAAAACACCAATTTGCGCCAACGGCTATCCAATCAATTGCTCGATAGGCTTGCCAGTGACCGGGATGAATTGCGTAGCCGTGTGGCACAACGCGAGGGTCGCCGTCCGGATCTCAGAGCAAATGCAGGGCAGCGCGATAAGATTATTGATGACCAGCGCCCGGCTTTCCGTCTGACCGATTCTCAGCTGGACAATCGTATTGAGCTGACCGGAAACTTTCTGCAAAGCGCCCGGATGCGCCAACGGATTCGCAACCGCCTTGAAACACGTCTGGCCGATGACCGGGGCGAGAAGCGCCGCCGCCTATTGGCCGCAAGAGCCGAACGCCGCGAGAAATTGCGCAACCGCCGCGCTCGCAACAATGGCAACGGTTTTACCATTGAATTGGGCGACACCGGTATTCAGTTCAGCTTTGGCGATAACGGCGTGCAGATCGGGCCTAACTCTAACTCTGGCTTCGCCAATGATTTTGTACCCACCCAAGATATCATCGCCGCTGAGGTTGATAACGCCGCCATCCAGCGCCAATTGCTAGCACCACCACGCCAACGCATTCGCCGTGCCTATACGCTCAATGAGTTCCGCGCCCGGCCGGATTTACGTGCCATCATGCCCGGCATTGARCTGGACACCATCCGCTTTGGCACCAATGAAGCRTTTATTCGCGCTGAGGAAATAGACAATCTTGATGCTATTGGCGAAATGATTGAGCAGATCGTTTATGCAAGGCCSGAAGAGGTYTTYGTGATTGAAGGYCAYACCGATGCGGTGGGCTCTGCGGAGCATAATTAYGGCCTGTCGGTTGCCCGSGCTGAAGCCGCACGCAATGCCTTGCTGGATTACTTCAACATCGGTCCAGACAACCTTGTTGCGATCGGTTATGGCGAGCGCTATCTGCGCATACCAACGCCGCGTGCAGAGCAAGAAAACCGCCGGGTTAGCGTGCGGCGCATCACCCCGTTGCTAACCGGCCAATTGCGCTAATCTCAAATACAACGCACAAAAAAGGCCGGGAAATTCCCGGCCTTTTTCAATTCAACAACAAAGCCTAGTCTACTTTTACATAGCGCAGATAAGGTTTTGCTTCTTTCCAACCCTGCGGAAACAGCGTTTTAGCATCTTCATTGCTGACAGCAGGAATGATGATGGCATCATCACCAGGTGTCCAGTTGGCAGGTGTTGCCAGCTTTTTAACAGCAGTCAGTTGCAARCTATCSAGAACACGCAGGATTTCRTTGAAATTCCGGCCAGTGCTCATTGGATAGGTCAGCATCARCTTGATGCGCTTGTCTGGRCCRATGATGAACACGGAGCGCACAGTTGCGTTGGTTGCCGCTGTACGGCCCTCAGAAGTGCCCTCTGTTGCTGCTGGCAGCATGGAATAGAGCTTTGCAACRTTCAGATCAGTATCRCCAATCATGGGGTAGTTAGGTGCRGTGCCCATAACATCGGCAATGTCTTGCGCCCATTTTTCATGRTTCTCGACAGGATCRACACTCARACCGATRATYTTGGTRTTGCGCTTGTCAAATTCTGGCTTCAACTGCGCCATGGTGCCCAGCTCAGTTGTGCAAACCGGCGTAAAATCTTTGGGGTGAGAGAACAACACCGCCCAACCATCACCAATCCAATCGTGGAAATTGACTTTTCCCTCGGTGGTCTCGGCTTCRAAATCAGGTGCGATATCATTAATAGCAAGTGACATATTTATTCCCTTCCTGTGCGCGCCCAACACATTCTTGTAGAATCTGATGAGCTATCAAATTTCTCCAAACTCAATATTGGATGATGTGCAGATAAGCAATATCAAGAGTGGTTCAAGCGGCCTGTAATAATCAATATTTCGTGTTTATTCGGCTTAAGGATGTACCATTCATTCATAGATCTGATGATGGCTATCAATAATAGAAGGTAGTTTTACCTGCGCCCAGCTGTCACAAAATAGTAAAATTGAAATAACATGGAAATGCATACGCCTATGATACATCTATTTGCCATGCCGGGATCCGGGAATTCTTACAAGGTCCAATTACTGTGCTCTCTTTTGGACATTCAGACCAAGCAAACCGATATGTCTGCACTGGATGGCTCAACACAGTCGGAGGCCTATCTGGCCAAGAACCCGATTGGCAAATTGCCTTTGTTGAAGCTTGAGGATGGTCGCTACCTGCCAGAATCCGGCGCGATACTGCATTATCTGGCCAGTGGCACAGATTTTTTGCCCAGCGACAGCTACGACCATGCGATGTGTTTGAGCTGGATATTCTTTGAGCAATACAGCCACGAACCCGCCATTGCCGTGCGCCGGTCCATTAGCTTGTATCCAGAGCGCGCAGCACAAGCCACGCCAGAACTGATGGCCAGCCTGCTGGAAAAGGGCAACAAAGCACTTGGCGTTATGGAAACCCAGTTGCAAAAATCGCCGTTTCTTACCGGCGACATGCCGACAATCGCTGATATTGCGC
>NVXB01000047.1 GCA_002746425.1 Hyphomicrobiales bacterium
GCCTATGCCGCCAGCAAGGCCGGATTGATTGGTCTAACCCGTGTGCTGGCCGCAGAACATGGGAGTGAAAACATCCGGGTGAACGCCATTTTGTTAATGGCAATCCGTTGAAACCGCCCTATCCTGAATCCTGCCAAACCGTGTTGCTGGGCATGGGGTGTTTTTGGGGGGCAGAGCGTTTGTTTTGGCAGACGGGAGGCGTATATGTGACCTCTGTTGGTTACGGCGGCGGTCAAGAAAGTGCTCTGGGAAACCGGGCTCGATCCCAAGCGGCTTGAGCTGGAAATAACTGAAAACGTTTTGATCCAAAGCACAGATTCGGTGATCATCACCCTGCGTATGCTGGCAGAAGCCGGTGTTTCAATTGCGCTGGATGATTTTGGCACCGGGTAYTCCTCGCTCAGCTACCTGCAAACCTTCCCGTTCAATAARATCAAAATCGAYAAATCCTTTATTGATRATCTTGGCAARACCGCCGAGGCGACRAAYATYGTCAGCACAATYATTGGGYTGGGGCGCARTCTCAATTCTGAAATAGTCGCAGAAGGTRTTGAAAAACAAAGCCARCACAAATTGCTGCGTGCCGCTGGATGCCATCAGGGTCAGGGKTTTTTATATGGCAARCCCATGCCCCAGATTCTGGAAGTTAATAACACCMGTRTTCTCAAACTGGCCTAACTCGCGARTAAGGGTTTTAGGCTTTTGGAATGCGTTGCATRGCCTGCCGGTGGTGGGCATGGCAAATGGCAATGGCCAGCGCATCGGCGGCATCATCACTGTCAAACACCGCACGCGGCATCAAAATCTTGACCATCATGCGGATTTGCCCCTTATCGCCATGGCCCGCACCAATAACGGTTTTCTTGACCGTATTGGGCGCATATTCCGCAACATCAAGACCATGCAAGGCGGGCACAACCATGGCAATGCCGCGCGCCTGCCCCAGTTTTAGCGTTGATTTGGGATCTTTATTGACAAAGGTTGCCTCAACCGCGGCCTCATTTGGATCGTGTTGCGCCAACATCTCCTGCAGGCCTATATGAAGCTGCTTTAGCCGTGTGGCAAGGTCGGCCTTGTCCTGCGATTTTATCGTGCCAGAAGCTATAAAGCGCAAGGAACTGCCCTCGCTCTCGATAACGCCCCAGCCGGTTTTGCGCAGGCCCGGATCAATACCAACAATACGCACGCAATGCGACATGGCTTAGCCTTCGGCCAGCTTCGCCATTACTTCATCGTCGATTTCGTAATTGGCATAGACGTTTTGCACATCGTCATCATCTTCCAGAATACCGATCAGGCGCATCAAGGTGCCAGCTTTGCCCTCATCAACAGGAATACTGTTTTGCGGCTTCCAAGTTGGGTTAACCGACGCACCCTCACCAAGGCTTGCGGCCAGCGCGGTGGAAACTTCGTTCAAATCTTCAAACGCACAAATGATGGTATGCTCTTCTTCATCGGAAGATACATCTTCAGCGCCCGCTTCAATCGCGGCGTCCATCACCGTATCGGCATCGCCAACGGATGCGGGAAAGATGATTTCGCCAACGCGGTCAAACATAAAACCAACGGAACCGGTTTCGCCAAGCGAGCCACCAAATTTCGTAAACGCAGAGCGCACATTGCTGGCGGTACGGTTGCGGTTATCAGACAAGGCTTCGACGATGAGAGCAACACCGCCGGGGCCATAGCCCTCATAGCGGATTTCCTCGTAATTCTCGGCATCCCCGCCTTCGGCCTTTTTAATGGCGCGTTCGATGTTATCTTTCGGCATGGACAGCGCGCGGGCATTTTGAATGGCAAGGCGCAAGCGGGGGTTGGCATCGGGATCGCCGCCGCCCATTTTAGCCCCAACAGTAATCTCCTTGGAAAGTTTGGAGAATATTTTTGAACGCTTTTTATCCTGCGCACCTTTGCGGTGCTTGATATTTGCAAATTTTGAATGGCCTGCCATGGAAACACCTGATTAGTTCTTGCTTGGCATGGCTTATAAGCGGGCTGGCCGGGAAAATCCAGCCATTGGTCACCTACCAGAAACTGGGGATGTGCTGTGACAGCCGCCCGCCAATGCGCACCGGCTCAATAGCGGTGGTTAAACCGGTGGTATCATCCACAATAATCGCCACGCCGCAAAGGGTTGCCTCCCCAAGAGCGGGCGCAAAACGGCTGCCGGGAATTGCTGTGGTCATGCGGCTGACCGGCTCGGTGCTGTCCATGCCAATCACCGAATCATAATCGCCGCTCATCCCGGCATCGCTCATATAGGCGGTGCCATTGTTGAGGATTTGATAGTCGGCGGTGGGCGCATGGGTGTGGGTGCCCACCACAAGGCTGACCTGACCATCCAGATAATGCGCCATGATCTGCTTTTCGCTGGTCGCTTCGGCATGAAAATCAATCACCACCGCATCGCTGACATCGCCCAGCGGAGCAGCTTCCAATTCCTGATGCACAGCTTTAAAAGGATCATCCAGCGCGTTCATGAAAATTCGGCCCATGGCGTTCATCACCAACACGCGCGCGCCATTGCGGGCCATAAACAGGCCAGCGCCCTTACCCGGCGTGCCGCGCGGATAGTTGATGGGCCGCAGAAAATTGCTGTGTCTTTCGCAAAACACCAGGGCTTCGCGCTGATCCCAGACATGATTGCCGGTGGTCACCACATCGGCGCCGGCGCTGAGCAAATCCAGAAAAATATCTTCGGTAATGCCAAAGCCGCCAGCCGCGTTCTCACCGTTGACAATGACGAAATCCAACGCATAGTCAGATATTAAGCCGGGTAACCGATCCTGAATAACGGCACGGCCAGCCTTGCCCACAACATCGCCCACAAACAGCAGTTTCATTCTGACTTTCCTTCAAATTCACACACGCCATTTTCGGTGATGATGGCGGCCAATGGCACATCATGCGCTTCAACCGGCACATCTGGCACTTCCTGTAGTCCAAAAGCGATACCAATGGCCAACGGAAAAAACCCTTTTGCAGTAAGGCGTTGCAATGCGCGGTCATAATGGCCCGCGCCATAGCCCAGCCGCGCGCCGCTGCGGTCAAACCCGGCAAGCGGCATTAATAATAGTTGCGGATCAACAATTTGCGCCTCAGCCGGTGGCCCAATTGTGCCAAACCCGGCATCCACTAAGGCATCGCCCGGAACGTGACTGCGAAACACAATGGTTTTTTTGTCCAAAACCACCGGAAGGCTGAGCAAAGCGCCCGCTTGCGCTAGGGGCTGCAACAGGCCGGTCAGGTCAACCTCGGAACGGATTGGCAAAAACACCGATATTTCACGGTTTTCCGCCAAATTGTTGGCGATAAGATGTTGGAGAACATGGCCACAAATACTGGCCGATTTTGCTTCGCGTTCCTGCGCATCCAAGGCATCACGGCGCTGTAGGCAAGATTGCCGCACGGCATTCTTATCGCTTTTAAGCTGCTGTGCTGGGGACAAAATACTCAATAGAAAATCCAAAAAAGGTGAAGCCGCGTCGACCGTGACAAGCGATGATCAATCCTGGGAACCTACATAGTAGGTGGGTGCCGTGTATCCCGATCCACGGATCAGGTCAGGGACAGCTCCCTTAGGATAATTAAGGCCCCGGATATGTCGAGCTTGCACGAGAAGCGCAGCCTCTGGCGCTATATAGGAGGTTAATGCCGCAAGATAAAGGCCGCTCGCAAACATCTCTCTTGGTAGAAGCGACAGGCTTGCGTGATCAGCCCAATTCAATATGGTTGTGATATGAAAAAATACACGCTTAATTTGGTAACAAAGCTTGCTGATGCCGCCAGGAAAATAGGGCATTTTACCGTTGATTTGGTGATTCCCCCCGCCTGCCTTGCCTGCGATACAGCGGTGACACGGCAAGGCGCGCTGTGCCCAAAATGCTGGCAATCCCTGCGCTTTATCACCCGCCCCTATTGCGAAGTGCTAGGCACACCCTTTGCCTATGATCTTGGCGAAAACGTTGTATGCGCCGATGCCATTGCCCACGAACCACCGTTTGAAAAAGCCCGCTCTGCCGTGCTCTACGATGACATTGCCCGAAAACTGGTGTCGCGGCTGAAATATGAGGACCGACCCGACCTTGCTGCCATTCTGGCAGGCTGGATGAAACCGGCCATGAGCGAGCTTTGCCAAGGCAATCCGGTCATCGTTCCGGTTCCGTTGCACCGTTGGCGGCTGTTGCAACGCCGGTTCAACCAGTCTGCTTTAATTGGCGTTTCTCTTGCCAAATCTAACCATTTGGACTTTGAACCCATCGCCCTCAACCGCATTAAAAAYACCCGCCAGCAAGTTGGTTTAACCCGAAARGGCCGCGCCGAAAAYGTGCGCGGTGCCTTTCGCGTGTCCCCCCAAGGCGCACTTGCCATGGCCAAAAGGCCGGTGATTTTGGTGGATGATGTCGTCACCACCGGCGCAACGGTTGAGGCCGCCAGCCGGGCCTGTCTGCGCGCCGGGGCCAGCGCCGTGCGCGTCATTTCCTTTGCCCGTGTGGCAGACCCATTAGGATCGGCGGCAGAAAGCATATTGGAAAACGACGWCRTCATTGCCGTATRACACTCAACKTGTGTGACATCATGCTTGCGTGATCTGGCGYTCMGGCTCTTGTGAACAAAGCCGCCAAAGCTATATAAGAGGGCTGAATTAACAAMACTATCAGGATTTTGGCATGGCTGACGTCACCATCTATACCCGCGCAATGTGCGGCTACTGCTCGGCAGCAAAAGCTATGCTRGAGCGTAAAAAWRTCGATTTTACCGAGCATGACGCGACTTTTGAYCCCGATTTGCGCCGTGAAATGATGCAGCGTGCGCAAGGTGCCTCMACCTTCCCGCAGATTTTCTTTGGYGATATGCATATTGGCGGCTTTGACGAGATGAACGCGCTGGAACGCGCGGGCAAACTCGATGCCCTGCTTAAAGCTGCATAGACCGTTATGAGCCAAATGTTCGAACCCTTTACCGCCGCCTGTGTTCAGCTGAATTCCGGCACAAATGTCGACAAAAATATCGCCGATACCAGCGCCTTGGTGCGCGATGCGGCCAAGCAGGGCGCGAGCTATGTTCAAACGCCTGAGATGACGACAATATTGCATCAAAACCGCAAGGCGCTGATGCAGGCCATCTCACCGCAAGACAACAATTCAGCCATTTCTGCCTTTTCTAAGCTGGCTAATGAATTAAACATTTGGCTACATATCGGCTCCATGGCCGTGGAATTGCCCAAAGCTGAAGTGCCAACCGACAAAAGCCCACAAATTGCCAATCGCGGGTTTTTGTTTGGCCCCGATGGGCGCATTGCCGCGTCCTATGACAAGATTCACATGTTTGATGTGGATCTGGATAATGGCGAGAGTTGGCGCGAATCTGCGCTTTATCGCCCCGGTGAAACGGCCATGATGGCTGATCTGGAGTTTGGCGCAAAACCTGTACGGCTGGGCATGGCAATTTGCTATGATGTGCGCTTTGCCCATCTGTTTCGCACCTATGCTCAAAATGGTGCGCTTGTATTGGGCACGCCTGCTGCCTTTACCAAGCAAACCGGTGAAGCCCACTGGCATATTTTGCAGCGCGCACGGGCCATTGAGCATGGCGCTTTTATGATCTCCGCGGCGCAGGCCGGGCTGCATGAAGATGGCCGTGAAACCTTTGGTCATTCGATGATAGTTGACCCATGGGGCACCATACTTGCCCAGAGTAACGGGACAGATGCAGGCGTGATCACCGCAAAAATTGACCCGCAACAGGCCATTGATGCACGCAAAAAAATACCGGCATTGGTCAATGACCGTACATTTCAATTGTGCACAAACAGCGCTATACAGGCAACATGATAAAATTCACTCTTAAATGCGGCGAGGAGCACAGCTTTGATGGCTGGTTCCGCTCCAATGCGGATTTTTTAGAGCAGCAAAAACGCAACATTATCGCCTGCCCATCTTGCGGCGACAGTGACGTTTCCAAAGCTTTGATGACGCCATCAGTACCGGTAAAAAGCAACCAAAAGAGTGGTTTTCCTGTTCCTGCGGAAATCGAAACCTCAACGCCAGAACCAGCGCCCGCTGCTGCCACAGATAGCAATAAGGGCGGCATGATGCCAAACCCAGCGCCAAATGCATTGGTTCCAGTGCAAGCTGCACCGCCTCCCGCGCCCACCTCGCAACAGAACATACCAAATGTGCTAGAAAATATGCCGCCGGAACTGCGCGCAAAAGTTTTTGTYGCGGTTCGGCAATGGCGTGATGCGGTGGTGGCAAGTTCTGAAARTGTCGGCCCCAAATTTGCCGAAGARGCCCGTAAAATTCATTACAARGAAGCCAAGGAACGCCCCATTTTAGGCGAGGCYAGCTTTGATGAAGTGCAAGAACTGATCGAAGAGGGCATCGAATGYGCSCCCCTGCCCGTTCTGCCCGAAGACCATAATTARCYGCAAAATTTGGCCTAGTTTGCTGATTCATCCTGAAATTGCGTRCCGGTGTATTTTTGCCGGCGCAACAGGCCGTTGCGCGGTCCAAACAAAAACACCAACACAAACAACAGGRCCATAACCAACACGATTGTGGGTGCTGGCGCGCTGTTGATATGAAAGCTGGCAAAAATGCCCAGAAACGAAGAGCCAACTGCAATGGCRGTRGAATARGCCAACATGCGCTCAAASCGGTCCGTCAGCAAAAAGGCGATGGCACCCGGCGCGATTAACAAGGCCACCGACAAAATAATGCCAATCGCCGATAGCGCGCCAACAATGGTCATCGACAGCAAAATCAACAAACCATAATGCAGCCATTTAACCGACAGGCCAATCGCGCCCGCATGTTGGGGATCGAATGAAAACAGCATGAAATCGCGGCGTTTAACCAGCGTCACCAAAATGGCKATGGAGACAATAACACCGGTCAACATCATATCTTGCGGGGTCAGGCCCAGCATATCACCAAACAGGATATGATCGAGATGCACATTGGTATCCACCTTGAGATACAGCACCAGCCCCAGCCCAAACATGCCGGAAAAAACCACCCCCAGCACRGTATCGCCCTTCACCCGGCAATTATCATCAATATAGCCCGCGCTTATGGCGCAAATCATCGCCGCACCGAAGGCACCCATGGCAACAGGAATGCCGATSACATAGGCGATCACCACGCCCGGCAGCACGGCATGGGCCACGGCATCRCCCATCAGCGCCCARCCTTTCAGCACCAAAAAGCAAGACAGCAATCCGGCCGCAGCCGCAATCARCATGGTGATTAAAAAGGCGTTCTGCATGAAGGGAAAGATGAACGGCAAAACAAAGAAATCAGAAAGCGCTTCCATGGTCTACGCCTCCTTCARAGCAGCWATTTTRCGCCGKGCGGCGAGCCGCCCATGTTTGGGCGCAAAAATGAAGGCRAACAGAAAAATCAGGGTCTGCAACACCACGATGATRCCGCCCGTTGCRCCATTRATAAAATAGCTGCCATAGGCCCCGATAAGGCTGGAAAGCGTGCCGATAACAATCGCGATCATRATGAGGCGGGGAAARCGATCGGTYAGCAAATAGKCTGTTGCGCCGGGTGTCACCACCATCGCAATCACCARAAAAGCACCSACRGTTTGCAGAGCTGCCACCGTTGAGGCGCTGAGCAAGGTAAAAAACAGCATTTTGAGCGCAGTCGGGTTAAGGCCGATGGAGCGGGCATGGGTTTCATCAAAAAACGTCACCATCAAATCTTTCCATTTGAAGAATAAAATGGTGAGCGTGATCCCGCCAATAGCGGCCAATTGCAGCGTATCGAAATCACTGATGGCCAGCACATTGCCCAAAATAATGGTCTGCACATTAACCGAAGTTGGTGACAGCGACACCATGAACAGGCCAAGGCCAAAGAACGAGGTAAAAATCAGCCCGATAATCGCATCCTGGCGCAATTTGGTGCGCTGGTTAAGAAACAGCATTGCGCCTGCGGCCAAGCCGCCCGCAAAAAACGCGCCGATGGAAAACGGCAGGCCCAGCATATAGGCCCCGGCAACGCCCGGCACGATGGCGTGAGACAGCGCATCGCCGATCAATGACCAGCCCTTGAGCATCAAAAACGCCGACAAAAAAGCACACATCGCCCCGGTTAGCGCCGTGACCCACATGGCTTTCAGCATGAATTGATATTGAAACGGTTCGAGCAGTAAATCGATCATGTGTCGGAACCATCCTTATCGCCATACAGCACAAAGGGACGCTCATCATCGGTGATCACGGTGACCTGTCTGGAATCATCATCATCGTGCAAATCCGAGCCGGACAGCACATAATGGCGCAGCACGCCGCCAAAGGTTTTGGCCAGGTTTTCCTGGGTAAATACTTGTTTTGTGGGGCCAGCCGCCAACACCGTTTCGCGGATTAGCACCACCCGGTCGCAAAAATCGGGCACCGAGCCCAAATTGTGGGTCGCGACCAGCATCATACGGCCTTCATCGCGCAGCTCGCCCATCAGCTTGATAATGGCTTCTTCGGTGATCACATCAACGCCGGTAAACGGCTCATCCAATAAAATAATGCGGGCATCTTGCGCCAAGGCGCGGGCTAAAAACACGCGCTTTTTCTGGCCGCCAGACAATTCGCCAATCTGGCGCTCGGCAAAGTCTTCCATGCCCACCCGTTGCAGGGATTTTGCCACCGCCTCATGGTCGCGCTGGCGTGCCATGCGCAGCATGTTCATGTGGCCATAGCGGCCCATCATCACCACATCTTCCACCAGCACCGGAAAGTTCCAGTCCACTTCTTCGGCCTGCGGCACATAGGCCACGACATTGCTTTTCAGCGCCCGCCCGGCAGGCTCACCCAAAATGCTGATCGTGCCAGCGGAAAGCTGGACAAAGCCCATAATGGCCTTGAACAAGGTTGATTTTCCGCTGCCATTGACCCCCACAAGCGCMGTGATGCTGCCSGTRGGCACGGCAAAACTAGCATCGCGCAGCGCCACATGRCCATTKCGATAGGCSACGGTWACGCCTTTGACCTGAAGGCCCAGCGTGKTGTTATTCGGATTATTCACTTGTCAGGCCCCGCGCTATGGTTTCCACGGTRACGCGGAGCAAATCRAGATARGTTGGCACCGGGCCATTTTCCTTGGARAGCGAATCCACATACAGCACRCCGCCATAGCGCGCATCGGTTTCRCTGGCSACTTGCTTAGCTGGCTTATCAGACACAGTGCTTTCGCTAAACACGACCGCAATATTTTCACGGCGCACCGTATCAATCACGTTTTTAACCTGGCGCGGCGTGCCCTGCGCATCGGCATTGATCGGCCACAAAAACAGTTCTTTTAAATYAAGATCRCGCGCCARATAGGAAAACGCGCCCTCGCTTGTKACAAGCCAGCGYWTTTGCTCWGGRATRTTGTCGAGYTGTTCCTGCAGCGGCGCAAGCACCGCCARRATTTCAGCGCTGTAGCGCTTGGCGTTKWCRTTRTAWGTCTCGGCATTATCAGGATCGTGYTCGGCCAGYGCTTTTCGGATATTTTCGACATAAATCAGCCCCGATTGCACCGACATCCAGGCATGCGGGTTGGGTTTGCCCTCATAGGGGCCGCTGCGAATGCCCATCGGCACCACGCCATCGCTCACCACCGTGCTTGGCACACCGCGCAGCGTGCGAAAGAAGCGCTCGAACCACAGTTCTAGGCCCATGCCGTTCCACAGCACCAAATCGGCATCCTGGGCTTTGAGAATGTCGCGCGGGGTGGGTTGATAATTATGAATTTCAGCGCCGGGCTTGGTGATCGACAGCACAATCGCCGCATCGCCTGCCACATTACGCGCCATATCAGCGATGATCGTAAAGGTCGTGACGACCTTAAAATCCTTTGCAGATGCTGAATGGGTACCCATCAATAAAGACGACATCACAACACTCGCGGCAAAAATCCCACGCATAAACCCGTAACGCATACTCAACCTCTCCTGATCAATTGTGTTTCTTCTATTGCAATTAAGAATGATTTGCAACTAGCGATAAACAGGATGTTTTTGCGAGGGAAAGGGCGAGGATTATCGGAGTCGAATTTTGGCAGGCTCTGGGGCTTAGCCGAGTTCCAAAAAATTCTAGGACTTTGCGGCGGCGATCATGCGGGGATGGGCGCGGGTGAAAACATCCAGCAAATGGGTGGTGTCGACCTGCGTGTAAACCTGCGTGGTGGAAAGGCTGGCATGGCCGAGCAATTCCTGAATGGTGCGCAGATCACCGCCACCAGCCAGCAAATGGGTGGCAAAAGCGTGGCGCAAAGCGTGGGGCGTAGCGCTATTGGGCAGGCCGAGGCGAAAGCGCAAATCCTCAACGGCTTTTTGTATCAGGCGCGGGCTAAGCGCCCCGCCGCGCACACCGTAAAACAGCGGCATCGCGGCATCTTGATGCGCCATAACAACAAAGGGGCAAGCGCTGCAATAGGCATCCACCGCCTCGCGCACGACTTTTAGAACTGGCACAAGACGCTCTTTGCCGCCCTTGCCGGTGACGCGCACAAGGCCTTCGCGCAGGCTTGGCAAATCGGCCATGGTCAGGCCAAGTGCTTCGGATATCCGCAGGCCGCAGCCATAAAGCAGGCTCAAAACCGCAGCATCACGCGCACCAACCCACGGCTCGCTCTCATAGTTGGGCAGTTGCGCCTCAGTCAACATATCACCGGCGTCACTGGCGGACACCGGACGCGGCAGGCTTTTGGGTTGTTTGGGCGTGGTCAGAGCGTTGGCGGCGGTCACATCTACGATGTTTTGCTTGCGCAAATAGGTGAAGAACGAGCGCAAACCGGCCAGGCCCCGCGCCAAAGATCGTGCGCCAGTACCTTTTCCGCGCCGTTGCGCCAAAAAACTGCGAAGACCGGTAATTTTAAGCGCGCCCAGCACAGCAATGCTGACCGGCTCGCCTTCATGCCCGGCAAGAAACTGCAAGAATTGCCGCACATCGCGCTCATAGGCTTCCACGGTTTTAGCGCTGAGCTGCTTGCCATGTTCCAGATGGCCCAGCCAGTCGCGCATGGGGTTCAGCACGTTGGGCAGCGCAAAAACCAGTGGCGTTTTTTCCAGTGCTGCGCTCACAATAACCTCTGATTTGAATTGAATTTCCAGTCAATTCTAGCCTTGAGCGATTGCACTAAGGTTAACAAAACCCTTATTGCCCGCTCATGACGCCTTGCGGGCATCCTGCAGTAATTGCTTTAACCGTTCACCTTCGCCAATTTCATGGGCCAGTAACAGCACCAAACGCGCGTTGAGGGCCTGACTTTCGTCAAGACTTAGCCCTTCGTGGATGGCCATTAAATCGGCATAAAAATCATCCCCCAAAGATGTGTTCATAAGAAAATCCCCAAACCCTAAAACCCAAGAGCTTTTGACAAGGCGGCATCCAAATTGGTTGCCAATTCTGCCTCACAGGCAAAGCGGGCTGCAATATGCTGATCCGGCCTTATCAGACTGGCCGCACCGCCATAATGACTGTGAAATTTTTCATTTGTTGGTCCAGGCTGCAACACGGCCAAATGTTCTCGCTCAGGGCATTTCCAACCATGTGGCAACAGCAGTGTAAAAGCATTTTTTGGCAAATTATTTATCTGGCTAAGCAACCACTTATTTTCATCAATCGGCGCATCAGCGCAAACAGTGCCGATCAGACTATCAGCACCCTCACCCTGCAAGGATTGCCCATTTAGAGAGCATGGCACAGAGAGCCGCCCCGAATTGACCAGTTTTCGGGCAAACGGATGGGTTTTGGCCAAATCCAGCACGGCATTGCGAAAACAGTTTTCCATCTCGGATTTGGGCGTCATGAAATTGGTGGCGCGGGCCGAGTTCAAAATATTTTCATCCGAACCATGGGTGCGCTCTTCATTATAGCTGGCCAATAAATTGTCACCGGCGCGGCCTTGCAGCACGGCCGCCAGCTTCCAGCCCAGATTGTCGACATCTTGTATACCGCCATTACCGCCCCTTGCGCCAAAGGGCGAAACGATGTGCGCGCTGTCACCAACAAAGATCACCCGATTGTGCACAAAATCCTTCAACCGGGCGCAGGTAAAGCTGTAAAGCGATACCCATTCCAAGGAAAAAGGCCGGTTACCAACCATTTTTTCAATGCGCGGAATGACGTTTTCCGGGCGGGTTTCCTGCTCTGGATCGGCATCAAAACCCAGTTGTAAATCGATGCGGTAAATATCATCCGGCTGTTTATGCAAAAGCGCTGAGCGACCGTCGTGAAACGGCGGATTAAACCAGAACCAGCGCTCCGCTGCCGCATCCTCATCACTCTCTTGATCGGGCGCACCAAAAGGGCTTTTGGGCATATGCACATCGGCAATGAGAAAACGCTCTTCAAATGTTTCGCCAGCGAATCGAAGTCCCATCCGCTTGCGTGTGAGAGATTTTGCGCCGTCGCAGGCCAACAGATAATCACAGCTTAGATCATAGGGCCCATCAGGCGTTTCCACGCTCAAAGCAACATGAGCACCCTCATCACGATGACCGACAAGCCGGTTATTCCAGCGCAAATCAATCAAATTTGAAAAATCTGCAATGCGCTCAATCAGCATCTGCTCGACATAATATTGCTGCAGATTGACAAAGGCAGGCATTTTCTGGCCCGGCTCTGGCTGCAAATCAAATTGGTAGACCTCTTGATCACCGTTGAAAAGTCGCCCGGTTTTCCAGGTCACGCCTTTTGCCACCATCTGATCGCCAACGCCAATCCGGTCAAAAATCTCCAGGCTGCGCTTGGCCCAGCAAATGGCGCGTGAGCCAACAGAAACCTTGTCACTCTCGCACAACACCGCCGATGCAATGCCGCGCAAGGCCAGATCAATGGCCATGGTCAGGCCAATAGGCCCACCGCCAACAATAACMACTTTRTGGCGYGGTTCTGRCGCGCTTAGGCCGGGYGCTGCCCGATAGGGATAGGCTTGRTAATCAAAGGGCATGTTTTATYCCCTCCCCACCATGCTCATATCCCACYTTACTCATATTCCGGCCTTACTCATAYTARYGGCGCAGGAAGCGTTGGCGGCATCGCATTACGGGCAATCGCCAACACAGCAAAAATMGCCAAAATAATGCCCAGCCTGATRAGCAAGGTTTTGCGCATGGCCTGCGTCYCGGCATCACGGGCAATATGATAATTAATCACCACGCGKGGCACATTGGCAAAGCGGGGCAAAGCACTGGTTTGCCCCTCATTATCTCCATTACTGCGGGCCTCAATRCGGTAACACARCCGRGTMACRCTGATGAACAGCCCAATCGCGGCAAGTGCCATAAAYCCGTTGAGRATAAGTGATCCACTCATGTTTTNAGACTGCCCACCYTGYAAAGCCTGCCACATTTCCTGATCRCGCTCTGCGGTCCAAATACGCGGATTRTCKATATCGCGCGCCTCATCATAGGCCCGGCCCACATTAAACGGCAGGCAATGCTCATAAATCGCATAGCTGGAAAACTTGTCGTCGCACGCCGCCCGGCAGGCCGCAAATGCCTCGGTTAAAGAGCCACCGCCCAGCGCCACTTTGGCCACACTTTTATAGGTTGAGGTGACAAAATCCTGCGTACAATCCAGCGCCGCATTGACCAGTTTGGTGCCCACAAGCGCATCGCCGCGCCCCGGCGCAATAGCATCCACCTGCCAGCCACGAATGGCATCAAGAGTTTTTGGCCAGTCGCCAAAATGCCCATCACCGCAGTAACATGCTGATTTATATTCAACAATATCGCCTGTATACATGACGTTTTGATCCGGAACATAGGCCACAATATCGCCCGCCGTATGGGCACGGCCCAAAAACATCAAATCCACCCGGCGCTTGCCAAGATAAATCGTCATGCGATCGGTAAACGTCTGGGTTGGCCATGTCAGGCCGGGAATGCTCTCATGACCCTGAAACAAACGCGGAAAACGACCAAACTCAGAATCCCAATCTTCCTGCCCGCGCTCCACCACCATTGAGCGCGCTTTTTGCGACATGATAATGTTGGACGCGCCATAGGCCGAGGCACCCAGCACCCGCACTGCATGGTAATGCGACAGCACCACATGAGAGATTGGCTTGTCGGTAACACCGCGAATTTTCTCAATTACTTTGCCAGCTAATCTTGGTGTTGCCTGCGCATCAATAATCATGACGCTATCATCACCAATGATCACGCCGGTATTGGGGTCACCCTCTGCCGTATAGGCCCAAAGCCCGTCACCAATCTCGGTAAACGACGTTTTTTTCTCGTCCAAATCACCCGCTGAGGCAAAGTTTTTTGTCATGCTTCTAATTCCAATACTAATTCATTAAGTTCATTCAAGGCAGCTTCTTCCTCTTTTTGATAAACACCATCTGCCCAAATAACTTCACGCAGCATAGGCACAAGTTTTTGAGCTTTTTCAGGGTTTTTTCTTATCCGTAAGAGAGATCGTGCAGCTGATTCGGCACTTGGTTTAAGGGACTTCAGCCAAACCTGAACTGCTTTGTTTTTGCCTTTAAGGTTTGTTGGAAACGATATTTCCTGCTGCAGTATTAAGTTAATGGCATCCAATTCAATTTGAACAAATTTTCGATTTGCTCGTGCTACAAAAACTAATAGTCGCGCAAGGTCAGCCGCCTCAAAAAATGAATTAGTAATTTCACCCGCCCGAGAATTTGTACCCGTAATTGTACGCAAATATCCAAAAAATTCGGTAGGAGGAGAAAACACCTCACCAGTATCGTAGTCAATTACAGAGATTACCCGATCTAAGCGAAATAGGCGTAACTTCTCTCTTACAAAACAATGAACCAGTAAATATTCAAAGCCACCTTTTGTTTTGTAACTTCGACATTCCACATCGCGTGTTGAATGTTGGCCTTTCGCGTCCTCATACTCAAGACATATCACCCAACCATCCAGCTTGCTCCTCACAGGCTGGTCAGCAACTATCATTTCACTGTCATCAGTTTCAGGAGCGGATCGGGTAAAGTTTTCTGGGAGTGGGCCTCTTGGAACATCCAGCCTTTGAAAGTGTTTGGAAATACGATCAAAAATGGTCATTAGCCGGTCTTCTCTACCATTTGCTCAATAGCACCGAAAATAGAATGCCCTTCGGCATCCTTCATCTCGATGCGCACCACGTCACCAAAATTCATAAACTCTGTCGCGGGTTTGCCGCTCTCGATTGTCTCAATCGTGCGCAATTCCGCGATACATGAATAACCAACGCCGCCCTCGGCAATGGTTTTGCCGGGACCGCCATCCATTTTGTTGGAAACCGTGCCCGAGCCAATAATTGTGCCAGCACCAAGACGCCGTGTTTTGGCGGCATGGACAATCAACGTTGGGAAATCAAACGTCATGTCGATGCCCGCATTGGCACGGCCAAAAGCCTGRCTGTTGAGATCRATGCRCAGCGGYAAATGCAGTTTTCCGCCRTCCCAYGCWTCSCCAAGCTCATCKGGCGACACGGCMACCGGCGAAAAGGCRCTGGAKGGTTTKGACTGGAAAAAGCCRAACCCTTTTGCAAGTTCYGCWGGCACAAAGCCGCGCAGCGACACATCATTGGCCAGCATAATSAGYAAAATAGCRGCTTTGGCAGTGYCGTAATCTGCACCCATCGGCACATCRCCCACGATCACCGCAATCTCGCCTTCCATATCAATGCCAAAAGCCTCATCGGCCATGGTGATGGGATCACGCGGAGACAAAAAAGTGTCTGATCCGCCCTGATACATCARYGGYTCTTCMAGAAAGGARGGCGGCATTTCTGCGCCGCGCGCTTTGCGCACCAATTCCACATGATTGATGAAGGCCGAGCCATCGGCCCATTGATAGGCMCGCGGCAARGGCGAGTGAACATCATGCTCGCGAAAGCGCCGTTCGGGCTGCGATCCGCTCTCCAGRCTYTCTGCCACCCGCACCARRCGYGGYTGGGCAAATTCCCAATCATCCAGCGCGCTTTGCAAGGTRGGCGCGATGTGGCCAACCGGCGTGCAGCGCGTYAAAYCCTTTGAGACGACAACCAATTCGCCRTCGCGRGTTCCGTTTTTTAAACTGGCAAGTTTCACTCAGTTTTCCTCTCTCAGAAGGGGCTTTAAAGCGTGCCCTCAAAGCGTATTAARCACAGCATGGCATGCCTGCCTGTTAGCACAAGTCCAATCGTAAACATGCCCGTATAAAGTATGAGCGTTTTGCAGACAAATGGGTTAGCAGCCCTCAAGCGTGCCATCAAAGCGGCGTTTCAGATCAGCCCAACAGGCGATATAATCATCCTGAAGCGTGGGCAGGTTATTGGCATAATCCGTCACCTGTTGGGGAAAGCGGGTTTCGATCATAAAGGCCATCGTATCGGCCAGCTTGACTGGTTTTAGATCTGCAGCGCTGGCTTTTTCAAAGGCATCGAGATCCGGCCCATGAGGCAGCATCATATTATGCAGGCTAAAACCGCCCGGCACAAACCCCTCTTCCTTGGCATCGTATTGGCCGTGGATCAGCCCCATAAATTCGCTCATTATGTTGCGGTGATACCAAGGCGGGCGGAAAGAATGCTCGGCCACCATCCAGCGCGGCGGAAAGATCACAAAATCGATATTGGCCGTGCCCGCTTCGCCAGATGGCGCGGTCAGAACGGTAAAAATCGATGGGTCGGGATGGTCGAACAAAATCGCGCCAACCGGCGAGAACGTCGCAAGATCGTATTTATATGGCGCGTAATTGCCGTGCCAGGCCACCACATCCAGCGGCGAATGCTCGATGGTGGTGGTGTAAAAATGCCCGCACCATTTAACGTGGACCCGGCAAGTGCTTTCCTTGTCCTCAAAGGCGGCGACCGGTGTTTTGAAATCGCGCGGATTGGCCAGGCAATTGGCTCCGATGGGCCCGCGATCCGGCAGAGTAAATTTCGCGCCATAGTTTTCGCAAAGATAGCCGCGCGCTTCGCCATCGAGCGGGCTGACCTTGAAAAACATGCCGCGCGGTAACACGCAAATTTCGCCGGGCGCAACATCGATGATGCCCATTTCGGTAAAGATTTGCAGACCGCCCAGTTGCGGCACCACCAGCAATTCGCCATCAGAATTGAAAAAATAATCATCCACCATCGGCGCGTTGCAGGCATAGATATGCGTCGCCATACCGGCGTGGCTGCTGGCATCCCCGGCCAGCGTGATGGTGTGTATACCATCGAGAAAACTCGTTGGCTGCTCTGGCATTTCTTGCGGATTCCAGCGCAATTGCCCCAATGGTGGCACGCCATTTTTGTATACAGGCGCGGTTTGCCACAGCGGGCGCAAGGTCGGTTCAAAATGGTTGGTGTGGCGCACACTGGGGCGGATGCGGTACAGCCAGGAGCGCTCATTGGTGCCGCGCGGCGCGGTAAAGGGTGAGCCGGAAAGCTGCTCGGCATACAGCCCATAGGCACAGCGTTGCGGCGAGTTTTGGCCCTGCGGCAGCGCGCCGGGCAGTGATTCGGTTTCAAAATCATTGCCAAAACCAGGCATGTATACAACAGGTTTTACGTTCGAAAGATCGCTGTTTTCTGCGTTCGAATTCTCGTTGATATGATCCGCCATACTCACCTCAAAATTGGTCGTCAGCCCCTTCGGGGCCGAACCATGTATTCAAGTGCCTATTGGCATAATACATCGGCAGAAATTTCAAGCGAAATCCGTCATCTCACATCAAAAAATTTGCATGTATACAATAATGAAAACTGTGTGTTTACAGGTAAGTTGTTGAAAGTGCGCTTATAATCCGCGCAATAACTTTCTTTGCGCCTGTTTGAGCTGGCTGATTGTGCTGTGCAAACGGCCTTTTAGGCTTTCTTCAAGCCGTGCCGCAATATCGGGGTATTCGGTGATAAAACGCCGGAAAAGCGAGCGTCTGATTTTGATAACTTCAGTGCCCTCGCTCGCAACGGCCGTGGCCGGACGCAGGGTTTCGCTGATCAAAGCCAGCTCATTAACCACCGATCCAGGGCCAAGTTTGCCCACCGAAACAGCGCTGATGCCGCTACCCTGTATCAGCTGAATCTCGCCGCTGGTCACCACATAGCCAGAGCCGGCGACATCGCCTTCCTGAAACAATATTTCATTGGCCGACAGCGTCACAGCTTCCGCACTAAAGGCCAGCAGGCGCAATTGCTCGTCGCTCAGCTCAGAGAACATCATAACCTGGCCCAGGGCCGCAATATCGCGCTCAATCGTCATGGTAAAACCTTCATTTACCGGCCCGTTTAAGGAACCAGCTTATAGCCGCCATCCAGCGTGATCAGAATTTCCGCATTGGATGGATCAACTTCTATTTTCTGGCGCAGACGATAAATATGCGTTTCCAGCGTATGCGTCGTCACCCCGGCATTATAGCCCCACACTTCGTGCAGCAAAATATCGCGGGTCACAACCTTGTCGCCAGCCCGGTGCAGAAATTTTAAAATCGAGGTTTCTTTCTCGGTCAACCGCACTTTGGCACCAGCCTCAGTCGTCATCAATTTGGCGCTGGGGCGAAACTGATAAGGCCCGATTGTAAACGTCGCATCCTCGCTGTTTTCATGTTGGCGCAATTGCGCTCTGATCCGCGCCAGCAGCACTGCAAAGCGCAGCGGCTTGGTGACATAATCATTAGCCCCGGCTTCCAGCCCAAGCACGGTATCGGCATCGGTATCATGCCCGGTCAGCATAATGATCGGCGCGCGAAACCCGTTTTTGCGCAGCAGCTTGACCGCCTCGCGGCCATCCATATCCGGCAGGCCAACATCCATCACCAGCAAATCAACATGATTCTCCCGCGCAGCGGCCATGCCCTTGGCGGCTGTATCCTGCGTGAAAATCTCAAATTCTTCATAAAGTGACAGCTGATCTTCCAGCGCTTCGCGCAGGTCATTATCATCATCAACGATAAGGATTTTTCGTTCGCTCATTGATCGGTCCCGTGATCCAGCTGGCAAAGCAAAAATGCCTGCCCAGATTGCCTATCAGTGTATACTTGCCCCAACAGTAAATAGCTGTATTGACGCAACACCACAATTCAAGCTTAGAACATTGTTTCAAAACTCACGCAAGCAGACCATGGCATCACATCATTTCACAATTCAGGGCGCAAGCCGTGATCAGACCACCGGCCAAATCTGTTTTGGCGGGCGATCCTTTGCCTGTACGCTAGGCAAAACCGGCATCACGGTGCAAAAACGCGAAGGTGATGGCGCCAGTCCGGCGGGCGCATTTCGCCTGCTTGGCGGCTATTTTCGCGCCGATAGACTGCCCCGTCCCAAAACCTTGCTGCCCCTGCGCCCCTTGCGGCCAACCGATGGCTGGTGCGATTCGCCGCATGATCCTAGCTACAACCACCCCGTAAATTTGCCATTCCCAAAAAACCACGAAAAATTATGGCGCGATGATCAGCTTTACGACATCATTATTGTGCTGGATCAAAACATCAATCCACGGCAACCGGGCGCTGGCAGCGCAATCTTTTTCCACATCGCGGCAAAAGATTTTACCCCAACACAAGGGTGTATTGCCGTGACCCATGATGTGATGCACCACGCCCTGCGCTTTGCCCGCCCCGGCTCCCAAATGTTGATTGGCCAGAAATGAACCAGATTCCAAACCTGTTTGACCACACATTGCTGGCGGCTCGGCGCAAACGCGCAGCGCAAAACCCTGCTGCCATGGCCGATGCCAATTTTTTGCGCCAAGCCGGAATTGCTGATTTGACCGAACGCCTTGGCGCAGTTAGCAAAAAGTTTGAAAACGGGCTGGAGCTGGATGCGCCGGATGATTTCCTTTGTATAAAGATGCGTGAAAGCGGCCGGGTTCAAAACATGGCGCGTGGCGGTGGTTTTTTACAAGCCGCGCTTGATCACCCCCAGAGCGAAGATGGCACCGCGCTTTATACCGGCGGCACCCCGTTCCCGGCTTATGATTTAATCACCTCGGTCCTGTCGCTGCAATTTTCCAATGATTTGCCCGGCACCCTCATTCAAATTCGCAACGGGCTAAAACCGGATGGTTTGTTTCTGGGTGTTTTGCTGGGCGGCGACACGCTGATTGAACTGCGCCAAGTACTGTTGCAGGCGGAGGCCGAAATCCGAGGCGGCGCGTCGCCGCGTGTGTCACCGTTTGGCGAAGTGCGCGATATGGGCTCCCTGCTGCAACGCGCCGGGTTTGCTCTGCCGGTAACCGATGTCGACACGCTGACCGTGCGCTACGCCAACCCGATGCGCTTGCTATCAGATTTGCGCGCCATGGGCGCAACCAATGTGCTGGTTTCGGGCGCAACCCAGCCCCTGCGCCGCGATGTGCTAATGCGTGCCATGGAGCTATACCGCGAGCAATTCGCCCATGAAGACGGCAAAGTACCCGCCACGTTTCAGCTGATTTCGCTATCGGGTTGGGCTCCGCATGAAAGCCAGCAAAAACCATTGAAACCCGGCTCTGCCAAAACACGCTTAGCCGATGCTTTGGGGGTGAAGGAGTTTGGGAATGATATGGGCAGGAATAGGTAGCTCGTGATTTTTAGGGCCTTTTGAAATTCTAACCAGCCCATCCAAAAACCACTCAGACCCATGCCACTCACCAACGTCATCCCAAGACTTGATCTTGGGATCCAGAGAACGGCTAACCCACAGCACCATATTCTGCGTATCGATCATACAGCTCAGTGCCGACTGGATACCAAGGTCAAGCCTTGGCATGACGAAACGGGGAAGTAGGCGCTGAATAAAATATACAACGTGCAGCAAGCACCATTCCCCGGACTTGATCCGGGGTCTCTTGCGCCGTTCCTCGGCAAAACAGCCGCTGCCACAAAACTGGTTTTAACGCGGGCGATAAAGGCCCCGGATCAAGTCCGGGGAACGCTAAAACCGCGGGGAAATAACGCAATCAATCCGCAAGAACTGAGCCAAAGTGCAAACACCGCTCCCACCCGTCATCCCAAGACTTGATCTTGGGATCCAGAGCAACGGTTAAACGGCAGCATCATATTCTGCCTCAAAATCTCAACCCAACAATTCCTGCAAATGCGGAATCAGCGGAATATCCGCCGCGGGCATGTCAAATTTGCGCAAATCCTTGGCCGCAACCCATTTGAGCGCCTGCCCCTCGCGCCCTAAAGCCAATCCCAGCCCGGGCGGTGCCTCATAACGCCGACAGATATAAAGCGGCATCAACAAATGGAAACTTTCATAGGTGTGGCTGGCAAAGGTCAGCGGGGCCAGGCAGGCAATGGTGGCAACCACGCCAAGCTCTTCCTCCAGCTCGCGCACCAGCGCCGCTTCTGGCGTTTCGCCGTTCTCAACCTTGCCACCGGGAAATTCCCACAGGCCCGCCATGGCTTTGCCCGGCGGGCGCTGCGCCAAAAGAATGCGATTGTCGCTATCCACCAAAGCGCAGGCAGCAACCAGCAATATTTTCTTGTTATTTATTTCGGGCATTTCTGGTGTTTCAGGCATCTTTGGCAATTCTTCTCACGCTTCCAACTTGCGATAGGCATATCGGTAGCGCTCGGTAAATCCAAGGGCAGAATACAGCTTTACCGCCGGCGCATTATCCGCCTCGACCTGAAGCCACACGGTTTTGGCACCTTGTTCCCGCCCCCAGGCAAAAATGTGCTGGCATAGCAGCCGCCCAATCCCCGCGCGTCTGTGGTCCAGCGATACCCGAACACCAAACAGACCGACCAAATCGCCCTGAACAACACCAACGCCAATGCCCACGCATTGCTCGCCCTGCATCATTTTCACAAAGGCCGCTGGCTGCGCAATTCTTTGCATGGTGGAAATGGTGTTGGTTGCGTCCTGCAATTCTTTGCCATGCGCCTGACAATAACCAGCAACCCAATCTGCATCTGGCGTGTTGGCGATGGTGCAAAAACCCAATTGCTGGTCCGGTTGTTGAAACCCACTCGCCGACGCCGTCATCACCAGTGATTCATCAAACGGCGCACCAAACCCGGTTTTAATCGCCGCCTCAATCAGGTTTTGCGGGGTTAGCGGCGTCATGCGCAAAATGGGCGTTAAATCATGTGCGCCAAATTGATCAAGGCAATCTGCAAGCCGCGCTTGCGCCAAATCACCATCATTTGCGTTGAGGCAATTGATGGAATTGATGCGCTTTGTGGCAACACCCGGCGACAGGTGCACCCGCCACGAACCATTAKTGCGCACCTCATGYGCTGGCCASGAGGCAAAACCRGCTTCTTCCAACAGCAAAAGGCTCGGTTCAGCGCTCATTCAGCTACGATAATCGCCATTAATRGCGATATATTCCTTGGTCAAATCGCAGGTCCATACCGTGGCGCTGCCATTGCCCAGCCCCATATCCACCAAAATAGGAATTTCCTGCTGTTTCATCACGGCGCTGGCAGCCTCTTCTGAATAATTTGGATCTGGCTCACCATCGACCGCCATACGAACATCGCCAAAACTGATGGAAAGCTTRTCCCGGTCCGCAGGCTCGCCCGCTTTGCCGACAGCCATCACCACCCGGCCCCAATTGGCGTCTTCCCCGGCGACAGCCGTTTTCACCAAAGGTGAGTTGGCGATGGAGAATGCTATTTTTTTAGCCGAACTGTCGCTGACAGCACCGCTTACAGTGATCTCAACCAGTTTTCGGGCACCCTCACCATCGCGCACCACCTGCAAAGCCAAATCTTTTAAGGTCGCATGCAAGGCGGCTTCAAAGTTTTCTAAATCCGACGCGTTCAAGTCGGCAATCGAGGCATTTTCACTGGCGTTCAGAGAAAACAACAACACGGTGTCGCTGGTGGAAGTATCGCTATCAACCGTGATGGCATTAAAGGTCGTGCCGATATTGTCCGACAGCGCTTTTTGCAACTGGGCCGTTGGAATGGGCGCATTGGTAAACAAAAACGACAACATGGTCGCCATATCCGGCTGGATCATGCCCGAGCCCTTGGCCATGCCGCCAATTTGATAGATTTGACTGCCCAGCTGAAAATCGCGTGTCGAAAGCTTTGGATAGGTATCGGTGGTCATGATGGTTTTCGCGGCGGTTTGCCACGCATCATCATCACCGCGCCCACTTTTTGCCAGACCGCCCATCACAGCGCTGTATTTTTCCGCCGGTAGCGGCTCGCCAATAACACCGGTTGAGGCCAGGAAAACCTCGATTATCTCACAGCCAACCGCATCAGCGGTAAGTTTTGCCGACAGTTCCACCGCCGCCCAACCCTTTTTGCCGGTAAAAGCGTTGGCATTGCCGGAATTGACCAGCAACGCACGCGCCATGCCACCGGACAGATATTTTTGGCACCACTCCACCGGCGCAGAAGCACATTGCGAGCGGGTAAACACCCCGGCAATGCGCGCACCATGTTCAAACTGCACCAACAACACATCATCGCGGCCGCTATATTTAATGCCAGCAGCAGCAGTGGAAAACGTCAGGCCGTCCATAGCAGCCAATATCGGTTGCTGTTTTGGCGCGAGGGGCGAAATAGATTCTGTCGTTGTCATCAGCGTGCTTTGTCATTTGAGCGGCGAGGAAGTGCTTTATAGCAGGGATCACATTTGTGAGTAGACTTGGARCGAACATTTTTCGGTTTRCTCAAAGGATCATTTCACCGTGTAAAATTCAATGGGGYTTCAGAATTTACGTTTGATCATTGGTCACAATACGCTTGCCATAAATGTGCGTGAGGCACTGGCCAATARATAGGCTYSTGGCMCYGGCAAAAAAGGCATTCATAMYGGGTGKCAGCACTTGRTTTTAAACAATTTAYTTTGCCGRCTAATTTTTATTRGRATAATTTGTTTTGTNGCCRATTAAAAAYTGTGAGCTGACATTTTGCGCCTGGGCWCGATWGMGATTTCAAGAYGCCGAACCCACCGTGTAAACTGAAAACAGTGCCAAGAATGCAGCACATGATAGCTATCATGTATGACTRAAATCCGGTTTCGAGGTCAGTCTGGATTTCAAAAGGGCCGACCTGCCAGTCTGCCGCGCTTATCTTCCAAATGCCCGCRCCATTTCYTGATAATCATCCAATATRACSCCCRAAAAGCCATAGAATAYGGCGAAAATCAGCCGTTTTTCTATTTTTGACCATTTGATCAATAAAAAAGATACCTTTTGATATTTTGGAATTYTRTTAATTTTTYGRGTTTTKCMGRTTCTTGAATCCTGGAGTCATAACCCACTGTGTTTATTTGCAAATTCTTGATGCAGGGGGTTGARGAGCGGCGTAAGCYGTATAATCGATTCYAAAAAACCGATTCTTGTATACAGTGATTGCACCGYCGGAGTCGAAACTGCATCAAATACCATGGTATTTTAGGCTAAATGACCGATATTTGCCCTCTGCACACCACAGAGGATGAAGGGTTCACAACGCGCTTGGTTTTATTTGTTTTTGGCTTTGATTTTCAGACTAATCGACGACGATTTTGACCATGCTGCCRGCCCGYAAAGACGCGCCATCCTGCAAACCGTTGAGAATCAGGAACAGGCTCCGTCGGCGGTCCACACCGCGCATCTGCCCGGCAACGGTTGAGACCGTATCCCCTTGGCGAACCTTGATAATTTTCAACGTTAGYGGTTTCAAACGCGCCGCTTCRATGCGCCCAAGCTTGCGAAAGCTGCCCAATGTCTCATCAGCGTCAGCGGTAAGGTTAGCCGACAAATTAGCGTTGGCAAAAATGAAGCGATAGGTYGCGCCGTGCAGCCGTATAATGGCAATTCGGAAGCGCCATCCCTTGGCTTCAGCCACCGCTGTCGCGGCCTCTAAAGAGCCAATTTTACGAGCCTCAATCGTTGACGTTTTCAGCCCATTAACCCAGCCGGATGCCATGTAATCGATCATGGTTTGCTGGGCTGGAATCTGCACGCCATCAAAGCGCATGGCAGTGCCACGCTTATCTGCGCCAAGCACGGCTTCAGAGGTATTTTCCAACGTGTAACCCGTTGGTAATTCGAAAGAAAAACCTAGTTTTGGGTGCAGATAAGCACGCCCGCGAACATATCCTTCAGATGGATCATCACCAAAGGTCAAACCGCGCATGGCCGTTAAATAAGCCTGCCGATCGCTTGGCACATTATGCGAGGCACCAAGTTTTTGCGCCGTGTTAACAACCTGCGAAATACGCGCCGGTGTCGCGGGGTGAGAGGCCAGAAAATTGGGGCTGTTAACGTTGCTGGAAAGGCTCGCTGCCCGGAACCGGCCATAGCGCCCCATGCTGGTCAAAAAGCGCGCAGCAGCATAAGGATCGTACCCTGCACGCACCATCATCTCCACACCGATCTGATCCGCCAACAATTCCTGCTCACGAGAGAAACTAGCCAGCGAAACTTGGCTCGAAGCCAGGGCAATTTGCCCTTCCTTTTCATTGGCAATTACGTCGGTGACTACACGGTTTACCAACCGAGCCCTCTTCGCCCTCTGCTGCCGTTGAAATGCATGGTTTTCAGTGACATGCGCCATTTCATGAGACAAAACTGCCGCCACTTCCGATGTATCATTGGCAAGCGCAAGCAGGCCACGGGTCACATAAAGGTAGCCACCGGGAAGAGCAAAAGCGTTTACAACAGGGGAATTGAGCACGGTAACACGATAATTCTGGCGCTTATCGCTTGAGGCTGCAACCAATCGTGTGGTCACGCCCTCAAGCAATATTTCTACACTTTTATCGCGGTATACACCGCCGTAAGCCGCCACGACCCGGGGATGCTCGCGTCTGCCAATAGCAGCGCTTGAGCTTGATCCAAATCCCGAAAAACCTGCAGAACCACCAAAACTATTACAGGCAGCAAGCAAGGGCACTAAAGCCGCCATACACAAGGCAATCGGCAACTGCCTGAGTGATAAGGCAGCTATACCGGTCCTTGTGGTATGAACACGCTTACTAGCCAATTATCCGGCCCTGTCACATATAGATTTCAAAGGATTCGCCATATCAATCCGGTCAACTACTCTGCTCGTGCAATTTTGTCAGTATCATAATATTTGATTATCAAACTACCTACATGCTGTATCAAGCCACATAATACAATGCATCAATGATTTATTGAGGAGACACAAGATTAATTGCTCTCATTTTTAAGACGAGATTATCTATGTACGATGGCAGCTTGTTGCACTCGCAACACCATGCTGGACAAACATAAATAATTGCTTGTCCAAGCAAGTGCCAACTATGGCGTGATATCCAACTCGGTGGCTTTAAGAAAATCGCAGCTGCACTTTTACGGATTTAGAACGATCACCAGCAGCCTCAAATGCCGCAACAGCCTCTTCTAAAGGATAACTCCCAGTTATGATGGGCTTGACGTTTATTGCACCACTGTCGATCAAACCCACAGCCTCGGCATATTCGCTATGAAAGCGATGTGTACCCAACAGGTTAATTTCCTTACCTACAAGCAAATTGAGTGGGATTTGAGTGTCACCGCCAATACCAATTTGAACAATTGTACCCTGCGGTCTTACGCTTGAAAGTGCTGTTTTAATAGCCATCGGAGCTGCAGAGCATTCCAGAGCCAGATCGAAATGGCCCTTTCCGTCACTGTACTCATCCATCGCACCAGAATCGTTCATAACATTGATAGTTCGGTCCGCACCCATGATCTTGGCAATGCGCAGTGTTGCATCCTGCAAGTCTGTTACAACAATTTCCTTCGCTCCCGCATGGCGGGCAACGGCCACACTCAATGCACCAATGGGCCCGGAACCAGTAATCAATACACGCTTACCCTTCAGCTCACCCATTGTACGAATAGCCTGATTGCGCGCATGAACACATACAGCCAACGGTTCTGCACAGGCAGCCTCCGCCAGGGAAACATGTGGTCCGACAATTTCACACTGGCTGGCTTGTACAATTATCCGTTCTCGAAACGCACCCTGAACATGGGGGAAGCGCATGGCAGAGCCAAAGAACAACATTTCATGGCAATGCTGCTGTAAACCCTCTGCGCAAAAGGAGCATTGGCCACATGCTCTGCTTGGATTGAGCGCCACTTGTGCACCAATATTAACAGTACTAACACCTTCGCCAATGGCCTCAACGACGCCAGCAACTTCGTGGCCCAATATCATCGGCTCTCGAATTTGAATGGGGCCAAATCCACCATCATGATAATAATGCAAATCAGAACCGCAGATGCCACCTGCGCCAATAGCAACTAGCACTTCACCCGAACCGGGGCTCGCAACAATATCTGTTTCAATTCGAATATCATGCTTGTCATGCAAGCGGCAAACGCGTGTTTTCATCAAAATTCCTAATTCAACAACAATGTTGGAAGCCATGTTGCAATGGCAGGTACATAGGAAACAAGCAGCAATACAAGAATATTAGTCAATAAAAATGGTGCGATTGCCTTGATCACAGGGGTCAAAGGTAATTTGGCAATATTGGCACAAACAAATAAGCACACCCCAACCGGCGGAGTCGTCAGACCAATCATCAAATTCAAGACTGCAAATGTCGCGAAATGCAGAGGCTCAACCCCAACACTTTCAGCCAATGCCAGCAACGGCACAAACAAGATGATAAGCGCCGCAATCGTTTCCATAAACATGCCGATAAACAACAACAGGATATTGATCAGCAAAATTACGAGAATTTTGTTGTCGGTTATGGACAAAACACCAGAGACAATGGCCTGCGGAATACGCTCTGATACCAGAATCCATCCAAATACATTGGCAAATCCAACCAACACCAATATGGCTGCAGATGATACGGCACTGTCAACAATGATACCTGGAACCGCACGCAATGGCAGTTCTTTATAGATGAAGCTGCCAACGACAAATGCGTAAATGCTCGCCACCACGGCAGTTTCTGTTGGCGTTGCTATACCGCTCAACAACCCGCCAATGATAAGCGCTGTCATTGCGATGGCCCAAAAGGCTCCGATAAATGATTTGGCCAACTCGCCAAAGCCTTGCCAAGCCTGGCGTGGAAAATTCCGGCGCTTTGCGATGATGTAGACGGTGATCATCATGGCAAGACCCATCAGGATGCCGGGTATGGCACCCGCAAGAAACATCTTGCCAACTGAAATGCCCGATAGAGACCCAACAATAATCATTGGTACACTAGGCGGAATCATCGGCCCGACGGTGGAGGATGCTGCGGTCACGGCGGCTGAGAAATCCGCCGGATAACCTGCTTTTTTCATACCGGGAATCATCATGCCACCAATGGATGCTGCGTCGGCCACCGCCGTGCCTGAAATACCACCAAACAACATAGATCCAGCTACGTTCGTCAGGCCAAGGCCACCTCGTGCCCAGCCAACCATGGCGTTCGCAAAACGGATAATACGCCCGGTAATGCCACCACCATTCATGAGGTTTCCGGCAAGTATGAATCCCGGGATACACAGAAGCACAAAGACATCCATTCCCGCGTACATCTTCTGCGGAATGACAACGAGTGGTATGTCTGCCATGAGCAAATAGGCCATTGAGGACAAGCCCAGAGTAACCGCAACAGGAATACCAATTGCGAGCCCTCCAATAAAAACACCAATTAAAATAGCAAGGTTCATGCGCCCTCTCCTGACATTGGGTCAGGGCGACCCTCAGATTGGCCCAATACCATTGATAAAACACGTGCCACAGAAAACAGGAACAAGGATGCCAACAAAATCAACACGCTGACATGAATAAAATCCATCCGCAAACCAATTGCCGGTGAGGTTTGCATAACGCCTATTGCGGTATATTTCCATGCAGGTATCAGCAACATGAAACACAGCAAAGCGGTCGCAAAAGCGGAAATAATTCTCATGCGACGCGGCCAGTTGCCCGGAAGCGATTCACACAGCATATCCACATTCACAAGATCGCCACTTCGGTATGAAAGCCCAACGCCAAATGCAGCTAAGAACAATAACGCATATCGGGTGAGTTCTTCAGTCCATACCGGGGAGCTGAAAAAAGTGCGTCCAAGAACCTGTATCGTAACAGCCATGATCAAAACACCAAATGCAATACCCGTTGCAAAACGGCTAAGTCTCTCAATGGTTGAAATAAATTGACCCATAAAGAAGTTGCCTTTTTAGTTTTTACTCATAAGCGTAGATAAGAATGAATGCCGGGCAAATCATATGAAGGCCCGGCACTCACATTATCAAATTTTATTCGGCAAACAGACCTTCAACGATCGACTTGATTTCAGGTTTGACATTGGCAAGCACAGCGTCTTTTGCCTTCGAAGCAAATGCAGCGCCATCAACCTCAACAAAGGTCACGCCCTTGCCTTCAAGTTCTGCAACCAAATTCTTCTCATCCGTTAAAAATGCAGCTCGCTCGAACGCTTGAGCACGTTTTCCAGCTTCCATTACCGCAGCTTTGTCAGCATCAGATAGTTTGTTCCAAGTAATTTCAGAAATCACCAAATAGATCCAGGAACGAACATGCTCAGTTTTATTGATGAATTTTTGAACCTCATTAAAGTTGGCAGACTTGATCAGCGCCAATGGGTTTTCCTGGCCTTCAATGGTGCCATTTTGAAGTGAGGTAAACACTTCAGAGAATGCCATTGGTGTTGGGCTTGCACCTAAAGATTTCCAGACATCAACAAACAGGGGTACATTTGGAACCCGCAGTTTCAAGCCATTCAGATCAGCGGGAGATTTAATAGCTCGATTTGATGTCAGATTACGCGGGCCACGTGCAAAGTAAGCAATCGGGCGAACYTGAGCTTTCTCAATAATTTGAGCTTTGATTTGRYCRCCGATTTCTCCRCTGGCAACWTTATCCATGTGCTCAAGAGATTTRTAGGCATAAGGAACAGCYARCAAAGCAGCCATCGGTGCCCAGTTTTGYAGGCTTTCGCCRGAAATAGTCATGTCAGCTGTACCYARCTGCATACCRTTGATGAGATCCATCTCTTTACCAAGAGACTCATTTGGAAAGACCTCAACTTCGATTCGGCCATCCGTCAGAGATTTCAGTTCATCACCAAAAACGACGGCAGCTTTRTGCCAAATATTCTCTTCRTTGGCGAGATGGCCAAGYTTTAATGTCATKTCAGCGGCAAGAGCAGGYCCTGCCARCCARCTYACAGCAAKACCTGCAAGCAATGTTTTCCCCAGYTTAGATACAGTCAGCATAATAACCTCCATTTGGTRATGAGACCGTTGCATTAAAYCCGAACGCAGCTTGAAATTTATTCCKCGTTACGGATCATCGAAATATTCWGGTTTCTCGCGGGCAATAGCCGGCAAATCTTTYAGAACCTCGCGCAAATGCTCACGCATGGCAGCTTCTGCTGCRCGYGCGTCTCCCGAGGCAATYGCCTCGGTTATTTTGGCATGYTGCCCGATTAATTTTKCTATTGGGAATTGCAATGCTGACARATGGCGCACCCGGTCCATCTGCGATTTAACGCTTTCAACCACGTTCCAAGCRTAGGTTTTACCCGCMGCCTCTGCCAGCGTGCGATGAAATTTTTCATCCARCTCTATGAAACGAATGGCATCACTCGSAGCCACTTCTTTTTGTARCTCAAGTTGTTTGCGCAGGTCAGCAKCCAGTGCAGCATCGGCATCGCGTGCYAGCAAATTKACRATATCAGCTTCAATGGCCTCACGCACAAAGCGRGCATCTTTTACAGCCTCGACTACAATTTTRCGRACAAAGGTTCCCCTTTGAGGSCGCACTTCCAGCAGGCCTTCTTCWGCMAGCTTRATAAACGCYTCACGWACRGGYTGGCGGCTYACWGAAAARTCTGCYGCYAGTTCAGATTCTGAWAKYCGRCAYCCYGGYTCTAAGTCGATACGAATGATYCGTTCACGCAAAATACGATAGAGCTGCGGCCCAACAGGTGCGCTCAGTTCAATACTCCACTTTGGTTTTATTCGGTGATTCATCATCGGCCTTCCCTAGAAAATTCAACTACACCATACTTCCATACTAGTCAACATTATNGAAAMNTTGATATTGAATGATGGCGCATCATCTTACGCATCATTATAGCATTCAAAGGCCACGAAACCTGGAGAGGACTTTATGAAACAGACTTGGCGCTGGTTCGGACCACACGATCAGGTATCCGTTGATGATATGCTGCAAGCTGGTGTTGAAGGAGTTGTTACCGCTCTGCATCACATACCTTCGGGCGACATTTGGACATCGAAGGAAATTGAGAGCCGCAAGCGAGCTATTGCAACGACTGAAGATGGTTCGCACTCCAGCTTGAACTGGGATGTGGTTGAGAGCTTGCCTGTGTCGGAAGATATCAAAAAACAAAAGGGTGAATGGCGCGAACATACGGCTAATTACAAAGCCAGCTTAATAAATTTGGCCGAGGCTGGTGTCCATGTTGTGTGCTATAATTTCATGCCAGTGCTTGACTGGACCCGCACAGATTTGACGTGGCGGACGGGGGTTGGGGCGACGTGTATGCGTTTTGATTTTCCTGACTTTGCGGCGTTTGATATTTATATACTTAAACGCAGCAATGCAGCGGCGGATTATACCTCAGAAATCGTTAAGGAAGCCGGCAAACGATTTGCGGGGCTTGATGAAAATGCGCAACAGGCGCTGGCCAAAAATGTGGTGTTTGGCCTGCCTGGCGCCGCGGAGCATTTTACGCTGGAYGATGTACGGCAACATCTGGCTGAGTATGATGGAATATCCGTTGAACAGTTACGCGCGCATCTTTTTGCCTTTCTTGAAGAGGTCATTCCTGTCGCGCAGGAGCTGGGGATACGGATGTGCTGCCACCCTGATGATCCGCCGTTTGGGATGCTTGGTTTGCCGCGTGTTGTGTAGACCGAAGCTGATTATAAGCAATTGGTATCCGCCGTTGATTTACCGGCTAATGGAATAACATTATGCGCTGGTTCTTTGGGTGCCCGCCCTGATAATGATTTACCTGGCATGATGGACCGCTTGGGTGATCACGTTCATTTTCTCCACCTGCGCAATGTAAAGCGGGAAAGCGCTGATATCCGCGGTTCCTTCTATGAAGCCGAGCATTTAGCGGGCGATACAGACATGGTTGCCTTGATTGCTGCGGTGTTGAGGCAAGAGGCCAAACGCCGCGCGATTGGCCGTTCAGATGCCTCTATACCAATGCGGCC
>NVXB01000048.1 GCA_002746425.1 Hyphomicrobiales bacterium
AAACCACCCGCGAGCTGCAAGACAGCGTAATGGCCATTCGTGCGCAGCCGGTGAAAACCGTGTTTGCTCGTATGCCGCGCCTTGTCCGCGAGCTGGCGATGCAAACTGGCAAGAAAATGCGGCTGGTGATGGTTGGTGAAGCCACAGAAATCGATAAGACGGTGATCGAACAGCTTGCTGATCCTTTGACGCATATGATCCGAAATTCTGCCGATCATGGCTTGGAGGATTCTGCGACAAGGCTTGCTGCGGGTAAGCCCGAAGAGGGCACTATTCGCCTCTCCGCCGATCAGATGGGCGGCAAAATTGTCATCAAGATCATGGATGATGGCGCCGGTATTAACCGCGAAAAAGTGCTTGAAAAAGCCATCCAACGCGGCATCTTGGAAGAAGGCGCTCAGCTTTCTGATGAGGAAATTGATCAGCTTATTTTTGCCCCCGGTTTTTCCACCGTTGATGTGGTTTCCAACCTTTCTGGCCGCGGTGTTGGCATGGATGTGGTGCGTGAAAACATCCAGCGTTTGGGTGGCCGGGTTGGTGTTAAATCCAAATCCGGGCAGGGCTCGTGCATCACCCTTACATTGCCGCTCACGTTGGCGGTGCTTGATGTGATGCTGGTGCGGGTTGGCGAAGCGCCTTATGTGCTGCCACTGGCCTCGATTATCGAGTCCATACAATACCGCGAYGCGAAATTCGGCGACTTGCCCAATGGCCTGCGCGTGTTGCGCAACCGGGGTGMATACATTCCGGTTATTGAGCTGTCCAAAATGTTTGGCTTTGAGCAAAAAGTGCCCCCAAATGAGCAGTTTTTGATCGTYTGTGAGYTGGATGGTCATGACAAAACGGCCRTTCTTGTCGATTCAATYTTGGGCCAACAACAAGTTGTCATCAAAAGCCTGGAAGAAAATTTCGAGCGCCTTGACGGTATTTCAGGTGCCACGATTTTGGGCGATGGCCGGGTTGCGCTGATCCTAGATGTGATCGGCCTGAAAATGGTGGCCGATGTGCAAAAAGCAGGGCAGGCGGCATGATTATCATCTTTACGAATAGAATAGGGACTTGAGCATGCTGGAAGCAGCTATCACCCAKGAATTGCAGAGTATGGACACCAGCGGYGCCGTTGAGGCGGCGCTTGATGCTGGGCAGGCGGTCCAGCTCATCTCRTTTTCCATCGAAAAYCAGTATTTTGGTGTGGAGATCACGACCGTTCGCGAAAYCAGAGCGTGGACGCCGGTAACGCCTTTGCCCAACACCGCGCCTTTTGTGCGCGGTGTCATCAATCTGCGCGGCACYATCGTTCCGATTATCGATTTGCGGGTCCGCTTTGGCGGYGCAATGACGGAGCCAACATCAACCCATGTGGTTGTGSTTCTGGCCGTCGGYGAAAAGTGGGTTGGCCTGCTGGTGGATGCGGTTTCCGATATTTTGACCGTGCCTTACGCCGATGTTCATCAGGTGCCATCGGGCTCTGATCTTGCCGGGCAAGAGGAATTGCTGAACGGCATTGTGACGCATAACGAGCAAATGGTTGGCCTTATCAATCTACCCGTCATCGTGCATGGCGCGGTTCTTGAGGGCGGGTCCAAAAGCAGTGCGAATGCGTAGTGGTTCAAATAGGGAGGCAAGAATGCGAAAAATGATGAGTGCCTCAAAATTGNGGANTATGCGCRGCTGTMGCKCTACARTTTTCCGTATCCCTGGCTGCTTTTGCAGAAGGGCCAAGTCCTCAGATAWTGCCAAACCCTCAAATTTTGATTGGCGCAAARCAAATCRAGGATGTGCGCAGCTGGTTGATAAAAGAYATTATTTTGCGCTCGATAGAGCTGTCYAACGCAAAGCGRAAAGGCATTTCTTCTGAGGARATTCATACCCTTGATCATCAATGGATCACTGAGCGAAACTCTGATGCGCAGCCGCTTATCACCCGGGCACTGAACACGCCATCTTCCAATTATGTGACCAAGGTTCAAGCCGCCTCTGGGGGGCTTTACAATGAGATTATTATCTTTGATCAGACAGGGCTCAATGTGGGTCAAAGCTCGATCACCACGGATTATTGGCAGGGCGATGAAGACAAGTTTCTGCTGACTTTTGCCGTCGGTGCCGGTGCTATCCACATTGATAAACCCGAATATGACAGCGCCAGCGACACATGGCGCGCCCAGTTGAACATGACAATTGCCAACGCCAGGGACAACAAACCCATTGGTGCTGCAACCGTTGAGTTCAATCTGACTGAATTAATACGCCGTCAGGCGAAGACAGGTACATGAGGCTAGCGTGAAGTATACAATTTCCACAAAACTTCTCTTTGCAATGACCGCGATAGCTGCGGTCTCTATCAGTGTTTCTGTTGTTGTTCTGTTTGCCATGGGCATCGTGTCCAGCGCCGAGAATGACGCAGAAAAGGCACGGCTGTTTCAGCAAAATGCCACAATGGCAATCATCGAATTTCAGTCTGAGGCCAATGCGCTGACCGCGTATATCGGGCATCTGGACACCCAAAGCCTTGAAGACATGGCCACCACCGCCAAGAAGCTGGATGCCACACTGCAAAAGCTTGATGTAAATGCCGCGCTTTTTGGGCTGGAAGATGATGTCTTTATCACCATTGATGGCCTGAACACCTGGCGTCAGACAATCATTCCACCCTTGATCAAATTGTTGCAACGGCCTGACACGGTTGAYCTTGCCAGAGTATATGAACGCTCTGGTGCAAATGACGTTGCCCGGCRAGGTCTTGTGGCGGCCTTCAATTTATTGGAGCAGGCGGCCAAAGAGATTGCAGAAATTGCGGCTGAAAAGCTGGGCGATGCTGTCGCYYTGACCCGGATTRCAACATGGGTTGGCCTTGGYGCAACACTGGTTATTTGGCTTGTTGCRGGCATTCTGGTTCGGCGCACTGTATCGCGYCCCATYATCCAGATTTGYGAGCAGATGAAAGAAYTGTCCAARGGCAATCTTGGCATCGACATTGTGGGSCAGAACCGCAGTGATGAAATTGGCCAGATGGCGCAAGCCATGGTCGCCTTTCGTGAYGGCATTTCAGAAAGGCTGGCSCTTGAAARCCTTGCCTCCATYGAGCAARGCAAGAGYGATCGYCGRCATAAAAACCTTGAAATACTCTCTGAGCGWATTGATGCYGTGCTGCACTCTGCCAGTAATGGCGATTACACAGCAAGCGTTGTGTGTGATTTGGAAGAGCAAGCGCTCAACGATTTAGGTAAAGGCCTTAACGATCTGATTTTAACCGTTAATACCGGCCTGACCGAACTGGTGCATGTGCTGTCTTCGATTGCGCAGGGCGATCTTACCCAGCGCATTGAGGGTGATTATCAGGGGCTGTTTGGTGAGCTGAAAAGCTCCGCCAATATGACCGCTGATAAGCTGTCGCAGATTGTTGGACAATTGCAGCTCTCCTCCAATGAGCTGAACAATGCGACCGACGAAATTCTGGATGGTGCCAATGATTTGTCAGAACGCACCACAAGGCAGGCCGCGACAATTGAGCAAACTTCTGCTGCGATGGAGCAGCTTGCCAGAACCGTTCTGGAAAATGCCGAACGCGCTAATGGCGCGCGGCGCACGGTTGGCGACGCGCAAAAAACCGCCGAGCAGGGCGGCGAAATTATGCGCGACGCGACCCAGGCCATGCAACGCATCACCACATCTTCCAGCAAGATTTCTGATATTATTGGCATGATCGACAACATCGCCTTTCAGACCAACCTTTTGGCGCTTAATGCGTCGGTTGAAGCAGCACGCGCCGGTGAAGCCGGTAAAGGTTTTGCGGTTGTGGCGACGGAAGTGCGCCGCCTTGCCCAATCAGCTGCACAGGCCTCGCAAGAGGTAAAAACCTTGATTGAAGCCAGTGTTGATGAAGTGCGCGGGGGCAGCAATCTGGTGTCCAAAGCCGCTAATAATCTGGAAATTATTGTGGGTTCGGTGGGTGAAGTCACCACTTTGATGAACGAGATTGCCGATGAAAGCCGAGGGCAGGCTTCTAGTCTGGAGCAGCTGCACGCAGCGGTTAAAATCATGGATGAGATGACCCAGCATAATGCGGCTCTGGTGGAAGAAACAAATGCCGCCATGGGCCAAACCAAATATCAGGTCACGCATTTGAACAACATTGCCGGCCAGTTCCGCATTCGCGGCGGTATGGACCAATCCGGCGCACCTGCCGGTCATTATGCAAATGCCAATGTCATGGCAGGTGATGCACGCGCGTTGCAGGGCCAGGCCATGAATGCTTTTGGGGCGTCCTATGACCAGCATCCTTCAACTGCGGTTGAAACCGGCAATACCATTCCCCCACATCTGCTAGCGCCGCTTCGTCCGCGAGAAACGCCAGCAATGGCTCGCGGCAACGCGGCGCTTAGTTTGATCAATGACACTGATGTTGACGATTGGGATGAATTTTGACGACACGCCAAACCCAACATCGCGATGCGATAGCTGAAGAGCGCACCGGATGGGCGCTGCCCATAGGGGTTGGCGCGGCTATGACCATTGTGTTTGCGGTTGGCTTAGCGCTGGTAACACTGCCGCTGAAAAGCGCTGGTATCGGCCTTGCCTATCATGTCAGTGGCGACAGCGCTTATGCCATAACAGCCCTTGCCCAATCCGACGCCAGATATGTCTCTGCCACGCGGTTTGAGGGTTTGATCGCGATCTTTGTTCCCAGTGCCAAAACACTGGAAAAACTAAATAATTCTGGATTTTTATTTGTGCTCAACGCCGAGGCCGGATGTCTGCGTTGGACCACTGATTTTGCTCAAATACGTGGGCAAAATCGTGCGTTTGAGAGGATATAGAGTATGCAAGTCAATGAGTTGAAGAACCCTATTGTTTCTGCGAAGGCGCAGGAAGAAACCATGCTTACTCTAAACGCCATTCGGATGCGCGGTGCACGTTTTTTGCAGYTGCTGACGGTTGCGCATGTCTTTTTGTTCTCAGGATTGGAATACATTCTGCAAGGCCATTTTGGCATGGCAACCGCATCWTCTGCCTTGCTAATGGTGGTTGCGCTGGGGCTGACATATCTTGTCAAAAACCCAACAGTGTTTCGCTCWGCCCTTTCTGCAACGCTGCTATCCCAAGTRGGTGCGGGTTTGATCGCCTTTGAAGGGCATGCTCTTCAGGTCGACTTCCATATGTACTTCTTTGCTGTGTTTGGCCTGATTGTGCTGCTGATGGATGTTCCCGCGTTGGTCGTGGGTACGCTGGCGGTTGCTGTGCATCACTTATTGCTGTCGGTGCTGGCGCCGGACCTTGTGTTTTTTGGCGGCGCAGATTTTGGCCGGGTTCTGTTTCATGCAATTATTCTGATTGCTGAAATGTTCGGCTTGTCCTGGTTGGTGCTGCGCATTCAGGATGTGTTTTCCGCGCTGCAAGTTGAAACCAGCAAAGCCAATGACGCGGCCCAGCAGCAGGAAAACGCCGTACTGCGCAGCCAGGAAATCCGGGTTGAAACCGATGCAGAGCGCACCAAGATTTTGTCTGAC
This sequence comes from Hyphomicrobiales bacterium, assembly GCA_002746425.1. Lineage (GTDB taxonomy): Bacteria > Pseudomonadota > Alphaproteobacteria > Rhizobiales. The sequence goes on from NVXB01000048.1 coordinate 5,508, forward strand.
CTGAGCATGCTGTTTGGAGAAGTTGTTGAAAGCGCCAGCCAGGGCGACTTCAACAAGCGGGTCAATCAGGACTTTGAGGATGATGATTTAAACACGTTGGCCCTGCGGATGAATGGCTTGATGGAAACAGTAAGCAAGGGTCTTTCTGAAACCACCAATGTATTGTCCGCTATTGCCCGGGGTGATCTTACCCAGCGCATTGAGGGTAATTATCAGGGCCTGTTTGGTGAGTTGAAAGATTCTGCCAACATGACCGCTGACAAGCTGTCGCAGATTGTTGGTCAGTTGCAACTCTCGTCCGGTGAGTTGAACAATGCGACAGACGAGATTTTGGCTGGTGCCAATGATTTGTCAGAACGTACCACAAGGCAGGCCGCGACAATCGAGCAGACTTCTGCTGCCATGGAACAGCTTGCCAGAACCGTTTTGGAAAACGCTGAACGCGCCAATGGTGCGCGGCGGACCGTGAGCAAGGCGCAAGTAACGGCCGAGCAGGGCGGTGAGGTTATGCGCGATGCAACGCGCGCCATGGAGCGCATCACCACATCCTCCAGCAAGATTTCTGACATTATTGGCATGATCGATAATATTGCGTTTCAAACCAACCTATTGGCGCTGAATGCGTCGGTTGAAGCTGCACGTGCCGGTGAGGCTGGCAAGGGCTTTGCGGTGGTTGCCACAGAGGTGCGCCGTCTTGCGCAATCAGCGGCGCAAGCCTCGCAAGAAGTAAAAACATTGATTGAGGCCAGCGTTGATGAAGTGCGCGGCGGTAGCAATCTGGTGTCCAAAGCTGCCAGCAACCTGGAAGTTATTGTCGGCTCGGTGGGCGATGTCACCAGCTTGATGAATGAGATTGCCGATGAAAGCCGGGGGCAGGCCTCCAGCCTCGAGCAATTACATGCCGCGGTTAAAATCATGGATGAGATGACCCAGCATAATGCGGCCCTTGTGGAAGAAACTAATGCCGCCATGGGCCAAACCAAAATTCAGGTCACACATTTGAACAGTATTGCCGGTCAGTTCCGCATAGCAGGTAACCCAGAACATGCAGGTACTCTGCATGCAGGCACTCACCACGTGGGCAATCTGGGGAGCGCACCCATTGTCGCTGGTGATGCGCGTTCTTTGCAAGCACAGGCCCTGCAAAGTCAAATCCTGCGAAGCCAGGGTATACATAACCAGGGCATGAAAAGTCAGATCCTGGGCGCATTTGGTGGCCCCATTGCGCAACCTGCATCCAGCTCACAAGCTTCATTTGCAGCAGACTACCCAGATACCATTCCGCCACATCAGCTGCCCCCGCATCAACCTGTCGATAGGGTTGCCAGGGCGCCAATCAGCGGCAATCCAGCAACCCATGACAATACAGCCCTGAGCCTGATCAACGATACCGATATTGATGACTGGGATGAGTTCTGAGACCAAAATTGAAGTGAACTGAACCTATTTGCACGCACGCACGTACGAACTAAAGGACGAGAACATTGGCACAACGATCATGTCTTATAATTGATGACAGCAGAACTCAGCTGACAGCGATCATGCGTATGATACCTATCGATGGATGGCAGGCATTTATCGCGGAATCGTTTGATGTCGCGCGCCAGTACGCGGCAGAGGAGATTGAACTCATCCTGCTTGATGTCTTTCTGGGAAAACAGAATGGCATTGATTTGCTTCCCGACATCCGCAAAATCTGGCCCAAGGCAACCATTGCTGTGATGACGGCTGGTGATGGCGATGATGAGGAGGTTAAAGCCCAGCTCAAGCGCGCCAAGGCGCAGGGCGTTGATCACCTTGTGCGAAAACCCTTTGGCAAAGCAGCGATGAACGATTTGTTGGTTGATGCAGAACGTATTGCTGACACGGGCAGACGCTTGCTGCATGTGCTGGTGGTGGATGATACACGGTTGTTCCGCGAAATGGCGGCAACGAATTTGCGCAAGGTTGGATGCCGAGTGTCCGTTGCCGGTGACATGGAAACAGCGCTGGAAGCGTTGGTCTATGATGTCATCGATGTTGTGATGACGGATATTTTCATGCCTGGTATGGGCGGCTTGGCGGGTACAAAAATTATCCGCGAGAATTATCCCGGTATCGGCATCATCGCGATGTCTGGCGGTTTCGGCGAGTTGGAGTCTGAAGATGCGCTGCTTGCGGCGCATAAGGTTGGTGCAGATTACTGCGTTGCCAAGCCGTTTGATGCCAGTCAGCTAAAGTATGCGCTCAAACTGGCAATGGCAAATCCAAGGCATGCCTCGTAATGGGCTTCGGCTTTTAAAGAATAATTTTTTCTTTTAGAGTTTTCCTGAGGGGCTCTTCAGGTTTTTGTTCATTATTATTATGTTTAGCAACGGCTCGCTTAAAGTTTAGCGACGGTCCGCATGAAGTCATGTGGGCCTAAAGCGCTATTTGCCTGCATACTCCGTCTTTTTTGACGATGATATTTAGTGAAATCACCCTAATAAAAAATGTATTTTGCAGCAATTGCTTGTGATGTAGCTGTCACAATCTTGCTTTAGATCAAAATTCTCGTAGACGACTACGTCAAAATGGTGAAGGCTAAGGTAAGCCAGCTTAATTTGGGCTTCACAGGTACTGCGAAAATGCAGTTTTTTAATTGTTAGAAGGATTCACTTTATGTCTATCAAGAATTCCAGCCGTTTGACGCAAATGGCGGCGCATAGTTTTAGCCGCCGGTCTTTGCTCAAAGGTGCAGCCGCCACAGGCGCTATTGCAGCTTCTGGCGTCTTTTCTATTAGCCAGTCCTTGGCGTCATCAGGCGAAGTTAATGTTTTCGCTTGGGGTGATTACATTAAAGACAACATTTCTGATGCTTTTGAGAAGAAAACCGGCATTAAGATCAACCTGTCCACTTTCGGCTCCAATGAAGAGCTGCAGAGCAAGCTGAAAGCTTCTGGTGGCAAGGGTTTCGATCTTGTATTCCCATCCGTTGATACACGTCCTGAGTTTGATGACGGCGATCTTCTTGCTGAAATCGATGAGTCCCGTGTGAATGTGGACCAGATTGAGCCAGCTGTATGGCGCAGTTCTTTGAGCCTTGGTGCTGCCAGACGCGGTAAGCGCCATCTTGTGCCATTCGATTGGGGTACAGAAGGTGTAACTTATGACAGCTCCGTACATTCCTTCGAACCAGGTGAGCTGTCCTACGGCCACATGTGGGCAGATGGACTTGACGGAAAAGTTGCTGGCCGCCAAAAATCACTGGTGATGACACTGGCGATCTATCTGGATTCCATTGGCGAAGTTTCTTCCAACCGTGGCATGGACATTTATAAGTCCGAAGCTGATATGCGCCGCGTTATGGATGGCTGCCTTGCATTCATGGCACCACACAAGAAAAACATCGGTGCTTTCTGGAACAATGCAACAGAAGCAACATCTGCCTTTACAGACAGTGGCTGCACCATTGGTCAGACATGGGATACCACCGGTATCAAACTGCACAATGATGTGGATAAAAAATGGATCTACACAGCTCCAAAAGAGGGCGCTCTTGGCTGGATGGATACAATGGCTATCCCATCTGGTGCCGAGAATGTTGAGCAGTCCTATGAGTTGATGAACTTCCTGATGACACCAGAAATTGGTGGCATGTTCGCTAACAACACTGGCTACAACTCAGCTGCTGTTGGTTCATCTGCGCATCTTTCTGATGAAAGCAAAGAAGCCTTCAACATTGCGTATCCTGCTGGTGCGATTGAAAATCTTTGGTGGTGGCCTATGTCCACTCCTTGGTTCTCAAATGTTCGTCAGGAATATGTAGAGAAAATGACTGCTCTTTAATTTGAAGAGTTGACGAGATTGCGCGGGGCTTTGGTCCTTTTGGATTGAAGCTCCGCGACATCAAACACAGCGAATTTTGAAGACCTGTGAGTACTGAAGACCTGCAATGCCTTTTGGGGAAAATGTATTGTCAGGAATGTATAAGAACAATTTGGGAGGCATGCGATGGCAATGCGCGGAATGGATATCGAACTGAAAGATGTGTCGATTCGCTTTGGTGAATTTACGGCCGTTCAGCCAACCAATCTAAAAATTAAAGCTGGAGAGTTCTTCTCCATCCTCGGCCCATCGGGTTGCGGTAAAACCACAATTTTGCGGATGGTATCTGGGTTCTTGACCCCGACATCGGGTGATATTCTGATCGGCGGCGAATCAATGGCGGGTATTGGTCCCGACAAACGCCCCACAGCATTGATCTTCCAGAGCCTTGCACTGTTTCCCTTGATGAGCGTTTGGGAAAACGTTGCCTTTGGCCTTGAAATGCGCGGTATGTCCAAACCAAAACGTCGCGAAAAAGCTGCCGAATTGCTCGACCTTGTTGCCCTTGGTGATCAGGGCGAGAAAATGCCTGACGAGCTGTCTGGTGGCCAACGTCAGCGTGTGGCGATTGCGCGTGCTCTTGCGGTGGAACCTGCCGTTCTGCTGCTTGATGAGCCGCTGTCTGCGCTGGATTTGAAGCTGCGCCAGCATATGCGCTCCGAATTGCGCGATATTCAGCGTAAAACCGGTGTGACCTTTATCTACATCACCCATGATCAGGGCGAAGCGCTGACGATGTCAGATCGCATCGCGGTCATGAAAGCCGGTGTGATYGAGCAGGTCGACACCACCGAYATGGTTTACAACGCGCCATCCACYGCCTTTGCTGCCACYTTTGTTGGCGCGAACAAYATTTTTAAGGGCAAAATCACCAAGGTTTCCGGGGATATTGCCGTTATTGATACGCCTTATGGGCTGCTGCGCGGTCGCAACCCGCAAAACCTGTCTGTTGGCAGCGAAAGCATTTTGTTTGTACGGCCAGAGAAAACCAGTGTCCTCACCGGCAAAGCGCAATCMGACAACACGATTGGCGTGAAGTATGAGCGCCGCGATTTGGAAGGCGCCTTTGTCAATCTCCATTTTGAGCAGGGCAGTGACAATTTCTCGGTTCACCAGACCAACGTTGATCTGACCAACCATGATAAGGGTGATCAATGTAAGATTGGCTTTAATGAGCAGGCTGGCATGATATTGCCTGTTGGAGAGCTGGCTGATGAATAGTCTGCGCCGCTCCTTCGGCCCTGTCCTCAGCGTCGTCATCATGCTGCTGGTCGCTATTTGGGTTATCGGGATGATTGTTGGYCCTCARCTGATCATGGTTGAGCAATCACTTTGGTATAAAGAYCAGGGCGGGGATGCCAGCACTCTTTCGGTCAATATCGACAGATTATACAATGAAATTGATCTGTTGAATTTTGACAAGATGGATGCTGAAGCATTGCCGGATTCCTCGGAGAAAACCGAGAAGGTTGCTTCCATTGCCGCAGAAATTGAAGGCAAACAGACCAATATTACCGAGCTGGAAGCGGTCGAGGTTAAACCGAAAAAGATTTACTCCTTCCGCAATTAYACCCTGATGGGTGTYAGCCACTTTTTCATCTTCCTGAAAACCATTGTGGCMTCGGTTGCGGTAACRRTTATCGCCTTTGTKGTGTGCTATCCCATCGCCTTTACGGTGGCCAAGYTGGCGTCGCCGGGCAAAGCCGCGATGATCATGCTGTTCCTGATTATTCCCTATTCGATCAACGAGYTGCTGCGCATTTTYGCWTGGCTGATGATCCTTAATTACAAYGGGGTGGCAAACTTCTTTCTGGGGACATTCGGGTTCGATCCGATACCGTTTTTGGAGAGTGGGTCGGGCGTGTTCATCGCCATGGTCTACGCCTATATTCTRTTCATGGTTTTCCCGATTTTCAACACCGTGGAAACGCTGGATAGCTCGCAGATTGAAGCSGCGCGCGATATGGGTGCCTCSACCTGGAAAATCCATACAAAGATCGTCATACCGCATGCAAAACCCGGCATTGCCGTGGGCTGCATCATGACATTTATGCTCTCGGCTGGTTCCTATGCTGTGCCCGCGATTATGACGCGYGGCACCGCTGAGCCCTGGTTTACCCAGTTGATCTACAACAAGTTCTTCGAATCCAGTAACTGGAATGCAGGCTCTGCCTACGCCTTTACGCTGGTGATYGCGTGTATCGTCTTTATATTCTTGATGATGCGGTTTTTTGGAGTTGGCATTAAGGACATCGCGAAATGAGCAATGTTTCTTCATCTTCCTTTGGTCGTAGCAGCCAGTTGATTCTCAACATCTATCTGGTTGTCTTCTTCACCTACATGTTCTTGCCGCTGATTCTGATGGTGTTGGCTGGTTTTAAYGAATTTTCGCCGCCATCKGTTACYATTTGGCGTGGATTTACGTGGAAATGGTTTGGCGTGCTGGCAGCGGATACCCGCATGTGGCAGGGGCTGCTGAACTCCATTATCATTGCGGTTGTTGTTATTGTGGTTTCAATGCCGCTGGGCCTTGCTGGCGCATTTTTGATTACCCGCATGGAATCCCGTTTCAACGGGTTGCTCTATGGCATTATGGTGTCTCCATTGCTGATGCCCGGCATCATTCTTGGCATTTCAACACTTATTTTCTGGCGCGAAGGTGGTGTCTCCGGTGGCTTGTTTACCGCCGCTGTGGCACAGGCTACCTACATTTCATCCTATACGATGCTGATGTTTATGGCCCGTCTCAAACGTCAGGACATCACGCTYGAAGAGGCCGCGCTTGACCTTGGTGCCAACCACACACAGGTGTTCCGGCGCATTACAATGCCGTTCCTGAGACCAACGATTATGACCGCCAGTGTGATTGCGTTTCTGCAGTCYTTTGAGAACTATAATACGACGATTTTCTCAATTGGTGGGTCCCATACATTGGTAACAGAAATCGGCTCGCGCATGCGTTTYGGRCTTAGCCCAGCGGTAAATGTTATCGGCATTATATTTGTCTTGTTGACAATTACGTTCGCAACGATTTATGTGGTTTTTCGAGAACGTGAAAAAGTGCGGGCCGCTGCTATCAGCGGGTAATATCAACTCTCTTAGTCGAGTTTTGAAAGATGAATATTCTCTTCATTACAGCCGATCAGTGGCGGGGCGAATGCTTGTCGCTGCGCGACCATCCCCATGTAAAAACCCCAAATCTGGATGCGCTTGCAGCCGATGGTATCGCGTTTACGCGGCACTATGCGCAGGCGTCGCCCTGTGGCCCCTCGCGGGCATGCCTGTATACCGGCATGTATATGCAAAATCATCGATCGTTGCTTAACGGCACGCCGATTGATGCGCGCCATACCAATGTGGCGATTGAAGCGCGCAAGGCGGGCTATGAACCTGCTTTGTTTGGCTATACCGATGTCAGCCTCGATCCACGGCAGTTGGAAAACGAGGCCCATGTGCCGGGCGGCTACGAAGGCGTTTTGCCAGGCATGGAGCCGGTTGCCCATCTGGACAGTGAGGGTGAGCCCTGGTTGGATGATCTGAAGCGCAAGGGCTATGACAACGTGCCGGACCACGCCGCGCAAATGTTGAAGTCCGCATCGCCGAGCGAAGGCGGTAAGGGCAAAACCTTTGCACCTGCCAGGTTCAAGGCCGAAGACAGCAGCTCCGCCTTTTTGGTCGATGAAGCTATCAAATACACCGCTCAGGACCACGACAAGCCTTGGTTCGTCCACATGTCATTTTTGTCGCCCCATCCGCCCTACATCGCACCTGAGCCTTACAACAGCATGTATGACGCCGATGACATGCCGCAACCCGTGCGCTGCGAGACGGCGGAAGAGGAAGCTGCCCAGCATCCTTGGTTGGCGCATTATATAAATAACCAGCGCGGTGATGGCTACACGGCGGGCGCTCACTCACGCGATAATCTGGATTTGTGTGACAAGGAATTCCGCCAGATCAGAGCCACTTATCTGGGCATGATGTCTGAGGTCGACGCGCAAATTGGCCGATTGATGGAGCATCTTAAAGCCATTGGAGCCTATGACGATACGTTGATCATCTTCACCTCAGATCATGGCGATTTGCTGGGTGACCACTGGATGCTGTCCAAATTCTGTTATTTTGAGCAAGCCTTTCATGTGCCGCTCATCATCCGCCACCCCTGTCCGCAGGCGGATCAAACGCGCGGCACACAAGTTGAGGCGTTTACTGAAATCATCGATGTCATGCCCACCATTTTGGACAGCATTGATGTGCCCATTCCGCGCCAATGCGATGGCCGCTCTTTGCTGTCATTTTGCCGCGGCGATGCGCTGCCAAGAAACTGGCGGCAGGAATACCATGCGGAGTTCGATCTGCGCAGCCCCTATGCCGATGAGGCCGAGCCGCCCATGGGGCTGGAAATTAAAGAATGCATGGTCAACATCATTCGTGGCAAGCGTTACAAATACGTCCATTTTTCAGGGCTTCCGCCTCTGTTTTTCGATCTGGAAAACGATCCCGACGAGTTTCATAATCTGGTTGGTGATCCTGCCTATAAGGATCTGATTTTGGATTATGCTGGCAAAATGATAAGTTGGCGCATGGCGCATGATGATCCGGCGCTTATCAATCTGCAATTGGATGATGATGGGTCGGTGCGACAATTGGTGGGAAAACGGGCTTAGTGATTTTGGCCCCGGTCAATGCTATCTGTTCCCAGAGGTTCCAACTGATAAAGCGCCGAAAATACTATCTATGCGAGCGTGCCTGCATAAACTCTAGTTAAAACCACTGTTTCAATCGATCTTTATCGACAAAAGATACTTGTTGTATTTATATTGATTAAAATAACAGTGGTTTTAGTTGAGCTGAATAGCACAGCAGGTTTCAGTTCTATTAGAAACCATTTTTCACAGGGGTGGGAATTGGCATGAAACGAGCCTCCGCGACTTTAGTTGCCTTTGCGACTGGACCTCTTCAAAATAGATGAAATTTGACATGCTAGGGGTAGGGTGGTCATGAAAACGAGTGTGAAGCGTCTTTGGCTGAGTGGCGTTATTGTGTCTTTTGCTGCATCCCTAATGGGGGCATTGCCTGCGACGGCGCAATCTAACGAACAGACTTATGGTTCGGTGCGCGGCTGGACTATTGGTGCTGCCTATGAGAATGCCGTTTTTGCCTATTGCACGGCGGCGCAAACGCAGCGCGGACGATCTATCAAGCTGGGTTTTAGTGGCACCCAATGGGCCGTTGGGGTGCAGACCTCCATGATTGGAGAGTTCTCCGGGGTCGTCGAGATTGATCGCCGGGGCTACCAAAGCACTTTTCGTCATCAACCAGATGGTTGGGCCTCGGCAATTTTGGCCTATTCACAGGTCGAAGAATTGAAGAATGGCAGCACAATTGGCATTAATAGCGGCCATGGGTTTGTCGATTTTTCGCTCTCCGGCTCTGCAGCAGCGATGTTGAAGATGCAGGAATGCTATAGCAATGCCGGGCGTCCACCTCTCAAACAGGCTTCAAAGCCAACGCTGCGCCGGCCAACCCAGAATGCTCCAACATTACGCCAACCAACGGTGCGCCAACCCAGCGTGCGCCAACCCAGCGTGCGCCAGCCAACGCGCCGCACCCAAACAGCGCAAAACTCTCAAGGCTTTCAACCACCGCAAAATGCATCTCGCCAACGCGAGTGCCGGGGCGGCGAGGGGCGTTTGCCAGAAACCGGGCTGTGCCTAAATACCGCCAGCAAATATCTGGACGTGAAGGACGGCGTGGCAGATACCCCGCCGCCGGGGTGTGATTGGGCTGTTAACGAAACCCGGCTAGCCGAGGGCTATGTGCTTTACAACGCCATTCGGTGCAACGGCGCAACCGCCAAGCTGGAATATGGCAGCGGCGCGCATTTCGCCAGTTTAAGCGTTTCGGTTTCTACTTATTCTGGCCAGCGCCAAGATTACAATGGTGATGGCCCGGAGCTGGTCACCATCGGTCTTGTTGAGAACAATGATGTTATGACAAGCATCTGGCACCACGCCCAATCCGGCATGGAAAACCCTGCCGATGCAAGGGATTGCTATGTTTACCCGCGTGGCAGCAGGGGTGATTATCCTGATGGCTATTACACTGTTGATATCAGCCGCAGCGCCCGGCAACAGCTGGAACGCCAGCCYGATTACATGACCCCGGTGTTTGAATGTGGCCGCTTTAGCGATGGTGATGTCAYCAGCTTTTGGCGYGCGATGGGCGATCAATTGTGGTTCTTCGATTTTGGCCAGGATGTTGCCSAATTCGACCAYCGGACATTCACCCGAATTATCAAGGATGCCAATGGCGAATGGTCGGCAGTGGAATGATCCATGCCAATTTRAAAGTCAAAAAATTTGAAACAACAAAGYCTTGTTGTCACAGAAAGCCGTAAATATGAAAATGATAAAGACGATAGTTTCCAAATGCTTATGGGGTGCKGCTGCCTATAGCCTGACCCTTGGGYTTTCCTTGGTAAATCCCGATAGTATTCGCGCTGARGCGTGGGAAGCATGYTCRCCCGATTATTATCAGGCYTCGCCCAGRCAGCCCTCGGCGCAATCAACCCTGTCTATCACTGTCGCACGCGATTACGGCTCACCGGTTGATATCTACTGGATCGATTTYAACGGGCARCGGCAGCACTATGGCACAGTTCAGCCCGGCCGGTCCATGAACCAGCAAACCTATGCCGGGCATAATTGGGTGCTGTCGGATGGGGCCAATTGTGAGTATTTAACCGCAGAGAATGGTGGTACTTTTTTTGAAGCCATAAGTGATGCGCCTTTTGAGGAAAACGTCTCTTCCGGAAATTCGCAGGATTACGGCTTTACCAACATCGTCAATGCGCCGGGCGTTTATGAAGATCTTTACGCCGTTAATGTGCGCGGATGGCGCGTGTTTAGTGGCAGCGTCAATGGGCAGTTTAGCTATTGTGTGGCCGAGAAGGGTGGTCGTGGTCGCCCGCTTCGTTTGGGATATGATAATCGCCAGTGGCAAATTGCCATGCGCTTTTCAAGTCCGGCGCAGTGGGATGGTCAGCTTGAAGTTGATGGGCGTAGATCGACCACCTCGGGCACATCTGATGGGCAATGGACAATCGCCTGGCTGGATATCCGCGATGTGGAACGCATCAAAAATGGCAACAATTTGATTGTTAGCGTGGGCAGGGGCGATGCCGATTATGCCTTGTCCGGTTCTGCCGCATCCATCCTGAAAATTGAGGAATGCYTGCAAACCCGCGGCATTCCACCGACCGCCAGAACCACKAAGCGCAAACCTAACAACGCACCTGTGCGCAGCACGCGGCAAAACCGCCCGGTTGAGAGCGATGCGCAACGCATGGCCGGTGGCTGCCCGCGCGTTGGCACAGTCTTCTCAGCAGGCACCAATGAGCCCGCCACAGTGGATTTTGTMGATCAGGCKTCSCAGCGYGATGGCGCAAAGCAAATCTATTGGCTTGATGGCAGCGGCAACCCGGTTGATATCGCGATTTTTGAAAATGGCRCSGCCAGYCTTGATGCCTATGTCGGGCACAAATTCATYGTGAAGAAYTTTTCCGGCACATGCTTTGGCGGYGTYTTTACCGTTAGGTCCGGTCACAACCAGTTCATCGTTCGATGAGCTAAACAGGCYTCGCTGGGGGGCGGGCCTGYYTCATAAWTSACAATTACTTCAGGAGAATGGCCATGCGCCTTATTGTTTTTTTGATCATCGCTTGTGTTGCWGGTATTGGGGCRGCAAATGCTGACAATTCCAGTTTCCAAAGRTCRTGTTCCAACGTCAATCTGCATTTGSAGGAGTTCAACGTATGGATTCAAGCTGAGTGTAAAAACGGCAATGGCGGCATTAACCGGACCGAAATAGCCTTGCCCGGCATGCATAATAGCAACGGAAACCTGTCCCATGACAGAAACCCCAGCAGCTCCTTTCAACGCAGCTGCCGCGACGCCTGGCTTGAATGGGAAAACGGCTGGGTCAAACTCGTYGCCATTTGCGGCGATGGCCGCGGCGGAGAACGCCAATCCAGCATCTACGTGGAYGACATCCACAACAGAAACGGSTTTYTGGTTTATGGCTGGTAGGGCCRGGTAAATTTGCGTGTAAGCGCAGCATAAAAAGGGGTTTGGCAATAACAGGCCAGACCCCAGCGCAAAGCCACCCGTTTCGAGGCAGCCAGACATCAGAAAATTTAATGTAAAARATTKTGAAGACTGGTGCCGCAGGGGAGAATAGAACTCCCGACCTCGTCATTACCAATGACGCGCTCTACCACTGAGCTACTGCGGCCAATTTGTGTCTTGCGCGCTCAAGTGACATATCCTGTTCGCCTGTGCAAGATGGTTTGGATTGAATTTTTTGAAATCCGGCGTTATCTCATGGCAAATGCCCAGCAAAAGTGATGATTTTGGATATGAGCGACAATAAGAGYACCGCAGACATCAAACGAGATGCCAAGCAAGACCGGCTGTCGGCGGCATTGCGGGCCAATTTGCAGAAGCGAAAAGCCCAAATGMGGGCGAGGCGCAATAATWCAGAGCAATCGCGGGACGATATTCCAGAAGATATCTCTGAACAAAGAGATGATTCTCTTGCGAAAGATTGAATTGCATCACAGCAAACCTTGAAGCTGCCTCAAATCCCAGCAATAAGAGCGCCACAAGAACAATTGAAAGACTATCATGGATAAAATCCGTATCCGGGGCGGCAATGAGCTGAACGGCGTCATTCCCATTTCAGGCGCAAARAATGCGGCTTTGCCACTTATGATCGCCAGTCTGCTYAGCAGCGAAACCTTGCRGCTGTTGAATGTGCCAAGACTGGCCGATGTTGGCTCRCTGCAACGYATTCTTGGCAATCAYGGTGTGGATTGCACCGTGCGCGGCAAACGCCCTGGYCAGAAGGATATGGCGGGTCAAATTCTTGATCTGACAGCCGAAGAAATCGTCGACACCACAGCGCCTTACGATCTTGTCTCGACAATGCGTGCCAGCTTTTGGGTTATTGGCCCGCTGCTTGCTCGTATGGGCCACGCGCGGGTCTCGCTGCCCGGTGGCTGCGCTATTGGCACACGCCCGGTGGATTTCTTTCTGGATGGGCTGCGCGCGCTTGGCGCTGATATCCAGCTGGATGGTGGCTATGTTGTGGCCAATGCGCCCAACGGGCTGGTTGGCGGCACGGTTACATTCCCGAAAGTTACAGTAGGCGCGACCCATGTTGTGATGATGGCTGCGACGCTGGCCAAGGGCACATCGACCATTGAAAACGCGGCGCGTGAGCCGGAAGTTGTCGATCTTGCCAATTGTCTGAATGCCATGGGCGCCAAAATTACCGGCGCTGGCACGGACACCATTACCATTGAGGGTGTTGAAAAACTTCACGGCGCGACGCACACAGTGCTGCCGGACCGTATTGAAACTGGCACCTATGCCATGGCCGTTGCGATGACGGGCGGTGATGTGATGCTCGAAGGCGGGCGGGCTGATCTGCTGGAAACCGCTTTGGAGGCGATTGTTGCCTCGGGCACCAGCGTAGAGCCAACTGAAACGGGCATTCGTGTGTTCCGCAAAGGCGGCAAGATCAAGCCAGTTAGCGTTACGACAAAACCTTTCCCCGGTTTTCCAACAGATTTGCAAGCGCAATTCATGGCGTTGATGACCATGGCTGAAGGCAATTCTGATATTGTTGAGACCATTTTCGAAAACCGTTTCATGCATGTGCAGGAGCTGGCACGGCTGGGCGCGCGCATTGGCCTTGATGGCCAAAAGGCGAGCGTTGAAGGTGTTGGCGAGTTGACGGKYGCGCAAGTTATGGCSACCGATCTTCGTGCCTCTGTCTCGCTGGTGATTGCSGGCCTGGCGGCTGAAGGTGAGACCTTYGTYAATCGCGTCTAYCATCTKGATCGCGGGTTCGAGCGCCTTGAAGAAAAGCTGCGCAATTGTGGTGCCGAGATCGAACGTATCTCCGCTTAAAAGATTGGACAGCCTATGTCGGCSTTAAAACTTATYGCCATGGATGGTGAYGATCTCACCATTATCGGGGCGCAYTGYCARGATGCGGTTTTTCACGCRCCGGATATCACYTGGTTGCCSGCTGAAAACCGGTTTTTGCTRTCGCTGAACCGGTTTGTCTGGGARGAGGCTGGCAAGAAGYCCGGYTTGTTCTCGCGCAAAACYTATGAGCGGCGCAAAGCTGTGCTGCATTTCAACAATGTTGATGCGGTACAAACGCAGGGCATTCGCAARCAAGATGCRACGACGGTTTATTCTCTGCTYTCGCTCAGCTTTCAGGTGGGCGAAGATGCKGTGTCTGGCGAAATTGTGCTGCATTTGGCAGGTGAGGGCGCGATAAAGTTGTCGGTTTCGTGCGTTGAGGCCCGCCTTGCGGATTTTGATGCTGCCTGGGAAACCCGCAATCGTCCGATCCACCCTTAATCTATCCCCCTTAAATTCGAAGGGAACCTATCGTGGTTTATCGCCTCAACCAGAATGATGCAGATTTCGATGCCGGATTTGCAGAAATGCTTGCCGCCAAACGCGAGATTTCTGCCGATGTCGATGAGACCGTGCGCGGCATTTTGGCCGATGTGCGCAGCCGCGGCGATGCGGCTGTCATTGAGCTGACCAAAAAGTTTGATCGGTTAGAGCTGACGAGCGACACGATAAAAATATCCCAGGCCGAGATTGATGAGGCGGTTGCCAGCGTTGAGCCTGAGATTATGGATGCTTTGCGCTTTGCGCATGATCGCATTACATCGCACCATGAAAAACAAGTGCCGCAAAACCAGCGTTATACCGATGAGCTGGGCGTTGAACTTGGCTATCGCTGGTCGGCCATATCGGCTGTGGGGCTGTATGTGCCTGGCGGCACCGCGAATTACCCAAGTTCTGTGCTGATGAACGCTGTGCCCGCTCGTGTGGCCGGTGTGAAGCGCATTGCCATGGTTGTGCCAACGCCGGGCGGCGTGTTGAACCCGCTGGTGTTGGTTGCGGCTGATCTTGCCGGTGTCACAGAAATTTACCGTATTGGAGGCGCGCAGGCGATTGCGGCGCTGGCCTATGGCACCGATACCATTGCAGCGGTGGCGAAAATTGTTGGCCCGGGCAATGCCTATGTGGCAGCGGCCAAACGTCAGGTGTTTGGCATTGTCGGCATTGATATGGTCGCAGGGCCATCTGAAGTGCTGGTGGTGGCCGATGATACCGCCAATCCAGATTGGGTGGCAGCGGATTTGCTGGCGCAGGCTGAGCATGACACGGCGGCGCAATCCATGGTCATCACCGATAGTGCTGCCTTTGCCAAAGAGGTCGAGAAATCGGTTGAGGCGCAGCTGAAGGATTTACCGCGCGCCGAGATTGCTGGTGCCAGCTGGAAAAACTATGGCGCGATTATTCAGGTGCCTGATGTCACAAAGGCTATTTCGCTGATTGATGCGATTGCGGCGGAGCATCTGGAATTGTGTGTTGCCGACCCTGATGCGTTGTTTGACAAGATCACCCATGCGGGCGCTGTTTTTCTGGGCCATCACACGCCGGAAGTCATCGGCGATTATGTCGGTGGTTCCAACCATGTGCTGCCAACGGCACGCTCGGCGCGTTTTTCGTCCGGGCTGTCTGTTCTGGACTACATGAAAAAAACCTCCATACTGAAATGCAATGCGGATAATCTGCGGGCCTTGGCACCCGCTGCGATACGTCTTGCAGATGTAGAAGGCTTGAGCGCGCATGCGCGTTCCGTGGCCATTCGGTTGAATTTGTAGCAATAGGCAAGTCAGGCACAACGATGGCTGATAATGAGGCAACATACAGTCAAGAAGACCGGCTGATTGCTATCAAGCTGGATGAGGGCACGATTGCCCGCGCATCCAGCGAAATTGAGCAAGAGCGTGCCATTGCCATTTATGATCTGGTCGAGGAMAACTCGTTTAAGCCGATMTCWGAAGCTGAACTTTATGACGGACCGTTTTGTCTRAACCTGTCGCTGCAAGAGGGSCGRCTGGTGTTCGATATCACCCAGCAAGACGGCGTATCGCTGCTGGTTCATATCTTGTCGCTGTCGCCGTTTCGCCGCATCGTCAAAGAYTAYTACATGATCTGCGACAGYTATTTYGCCGCCATTAAAACCGCCACACCCAGCCAGATTGAAACCATCGATATGGCGCGGCGCGGGCTGCATAATGATGGCTCGCAATTGCTGCTGGATCGGCTTAACGGCAAAGTGTTGATGGATTTCGATACCGCGCGACGTTTGTTCACTCTTGTATGCGTTTTGCATTGGAAGGGGTGAGTTTGGAAGACGACGCGCCCAAGCCTGTATTGACTGAGCCTGTTGCGAGTGAACCCGTTGTGCTGGCACCGCAAGCACGCCCAAGCGCTCTTTTGTTTGCCTGCCGCATGAACGCCATTCGCTCGCCCATGGCCGCTGCCATCACGCGTCAGATGTTCCCGGGTCAAATTTACACGCAATCCGCTGGCGTGCGCCCCGGCGCGCTAGATCCGTTTGTGCAGGCGGTGATGGACGAGATTGGCATCGATATATCATCCCACAAGCCTCACACTTTTGAGGAGCTTGAGGACACCAATTTTGACCTCATCATAACGCTCGCGCCCGAAGCTCACCATAAGGCGATGGAGCTAACCCGCACCAATGCGTTGGAGGTGGAATACTGGCCGATGCAGGACCCTTCGCTGGCGACCGGCTCTCGCGAGCAAATTCTGGATTCCTACCGCGCCATTCGTGATGAGTTGGCACGGCGTATTCGTGAGCGTTTTTCCTGACGTGGTAATCAAATTGTCGCATGGCGGGCAATACTCTTACAATATGTGTTGAGCTGGCGGATAACACGTCAACACACCTACTGCCTTTGCTGGAGATTATGATGCCGCATAGAACTGTTCCCTTTGCCATGGTTGGCATTGAGCATATTGTTTTCATTGTCGATGATATGAAGAAGGCGCTCGACTTTTATCGTGATGTTCTGAGCTGTCCGATTGGCTACACATACCCGGCGCTTGGTATGGAGCAGGTGTGGTGCGGTACATCGTTGATTGTGCTGTGGGATATCACCCATCCCGGTGCCAAAAGCGCCATTCCGCCGGTGTCTGGCGGCAGAAATGTCGATCATGTCTGCATCGCGACATCGCCGTTTGATCATGCTGAATTGCGTGCCCATTTCAAAGCTCACAATGTGGAGATAGAGCGCGAGGCAATGCATGGCGGCGCGCGCGGCATGGGCCATTCATTCTATATTTTTGATCCGTTTGGCAACAAGCTGGAGATCAAAGGCCCGGCAGAATATTCTGATGGCACAGCCAGTTAGGGCGATACGCGCTGAAAATGATTCAACTCGTAAGTGGCCGTATGTCAAAAAAATCAGGTTGAGGAGCGCACCACAAGGTCCGGTTCAATAAGCGTAATAATCTTGTCTTCAATCACATCGCGTTGCTCGATCATATCGATCAGCCGCGCCACCGCATAGGAGCTGACCTTGTCAGCCGCGTAGTTGATGGTGGTGAGCGGTATCGAGCAATATTCGGAAGCCTCGGTGTTGTCATAGCCCACCACGGCAAGGTCACCTGGCACGTTCACGCCATTGTTAATGCACCAGTTTAGCACGCCAATGCCCAGCGAATCCGTTGTTGCAAAAAGCGCGGTTGGTCTGGGCGATTGTTCCAGTGCTTTTTGCGCCGCACGAAAACCATGCGCTGCAGAACTTCCAAGGGGGTTGATTATCCGTAAATTTTCTACGGGCAACCCGGCATCGCTCAAAGCTTTTTGGGCACCCTCAACCTTGTCACTATGGCCCAGCGAATAGGCGCCATCGAGAATTGCAATCTGCTTGTGGCCTTTGCTAATCAGATGCTCGACCGCTTTATAAGCGCCCATCCTGTCATCCACCGCCACCACATTGAGCTTGCCTTTGCTGACATCAGCCAGCGCCAAAATGGGCATGCCAGAATCATGAATAGCAGCGATATGATCGGTTTCATTGCGGTTGGTGGGGTAAATAATAATGCCGTCAACCTGATAGGACTGGAAACGGCTGAGCGCCTTCACTTCATTTGCCAACACATTGTCGCTGGCGGCAAACATCACGCCATAACCGGCATTGGCCAGCTGCTGCTCTATGGTGCGCGCGGCAAGCGTGATGGTCGGGTTCATAATATCGGTTAGGACAAGCCCAATTGTGTGCGTCGCCTGATTTTTTAGCGAGCGGGCAATATGATTTGGCAGATAATTTTGCCGCTCGGCCTCTTTGAGAATAAGCGCACGGGTTTCTTCTGGAAGCCGGGGGCTGCCGCGCAAAGCTAAAGACACGGTATTGACCGAATACCCTGTCGATTCTGCTATTTCTTTTAATCTAACGCGCGGCTTGGCCATGATTGAGTTCTTTGCTTGAAATTGATCAACCCTTATGGGTGCAGATGCGGTTATTCCTGCATGTCATATTATGGAATAACCGCGTTAGCACAGTTTTTGCTATCCGGAAACGAACGTGGGGTTACATGATTGTTTCTACCAATCGGCGACGCGGTCACCACCGATAAATTGAGCGCTTTTATCGGTGTATTCGAACAGTTCAATTTTCACACCGTTGGGATCTTTGATCCAGGCTTGATAGGTGTCGTCACAGGCCTTTTTCTTTTTCGTGATATCCACATTTTGCGCCTTGATGTGGTCCATAGCCTCGTCGAGATTTTCAACTTCGAGGCACATGTGGTTGATCTGGTTCAACTCACTAAACTCAGCTTCTGATTTTTGAAACACTTCCACATGGGTGCGTCCGCCCGCATTGAGATAAAAGCCAAAAATCTTGCCATCACGCAGAAAATTGAAGGCGGTATCAAGACCCAGCACTTTTTGATAGAATACGCGGGTTTCTTCCACATCATTTGCAAAAATGCAGACATGGGCAACTTGTTTGACTTTAATCGCGGTCATTATGTTTTCTTTCGTTATTTCAATGAGTTTGTCGGATGTGTGATTGAATTGATTCATGCAAAATAGTGAATTTCATTGGTATTAATCCCATGTCGGGCCCCATTCAGGATCGACCAGGCGTTCGCCTTTTTCCAGCTCGTCGATGCGCACCATATCGCCTGTATCCAAGGTGACATCGCCGGCTGCCAGATTGCTGCGTTGGCGCTCAAGGTTGGATGATTTGGGGATAATAATGCAATCGCGGTGGAGCAGAAACGCCAGCGCGATTTGCGCCGGTGTTGCGCTGTGTTTGCCTGCAATATCGACG
Source organism: Hyphomicrobiales bacterium (assembly GCA_002746425.1). Taxonomy (GTDB): domain Bacteria; phylum Pseudomonadota; class Alphaproteobacteria; order Rhizobiales. Next base: position 24,607 of record NVXB01000048.1, read on the forward strand.
ATCACTGGATCGTCAATCAGCTTGCCCCGACCAAGGGGCATATAGGCCGTAATTTTTATATCAGCATCCTTGCAGTGCTGCGCCAAAATCTTGTTCTGCAAATAGGCGTGGCACTCAATCTGATTGGTTGCAATGCGCCCTTCACCAATTTCAGCATTCACCTCATCCAGATGCTTGCGAGTGAAATTCGACACGCCAATCAACCGGGTTAAACCCTCATCCTGGGCGCGGGCCAACTCGCCAATATAGGCGCTGACAGGAACCTCATCATAAGGGGCAGGCCAGTGTATCAGCGTTAAATCAGCCTGCTTAACCTGCATGTTGGCAAGGCTGTCGCGCAGGCTATCCATGAGCCTTGGAAAGTTCTCAGCGGTAATTTTGGTGGTGATGAACAAATCATCGCGCGCAATAGGAGTCTGCGCGATGGCATCGCCAACATTCTTCTCGGTGTCGTAGGTTTGTGCCGTGTCGATATGGCGGTAGCCGATATCCATTCCGGCCAAGATGGCTTTCGTGCCCGCATCGCCATTAAGGCCAAAGGTGCCCAAGCCTATGCTCGGAATCGTGGAATTGGGAATTGCCGATTGTTTCATAATGTCACCCAAACCTTGTTTTGATGTGGCGGTATCCATTTTGATCGCGCCACAGTTTTGTATGTTGATCGAGCGCCACAAATATCCCAGCGGTGGTTACGATTTCTGCAAGCAGGCTTTCATGGCGTACCGACTATTTCCGCATGAGTTTGCAAATATTGCCGCCGTTACAAATCGCCCAGATGCGTGCCAGATGCACGCAAGTGTGTTGACTAGCTTCTTCAGTTGAGTCTAGGTTATCGATAATACTGGGTGTAAGTCAAACATTTTACACACGGTTGAGCGATGGAGGTTGTTCGGTTTTGAATCCGCTGAGGAGGGCCTTGGCGGAAATCCTTGGGGAGGGATATGGCAATTCGTTTTAGCCGAGTATCGCCGCAATTGGCATTGATTCCAGCTGTTACCATAACGCTGGTCGCCTTCATTGGTGCGATCGTGTGGACGGTYTAYATGTCGTTCACAAGGTCTCGGCGCTTCCCCAGTTACGAWATCAATTTCGAGAGACTGTCTCGGCAATACCACCGATTGTTCAACGACAATAATTGGGCCACAGCGCTCGACAATCTYGTCATTCTCACCATTGGCAGCGCYYTGGCGATTGTTTTKGGTTTTCTTCTCGCCGCCCTGATCAACAAGGAAAAAACCGGCGAGGGGATATTCCGCACCATCTTTCTTTATCCGCTGGCGGTGTCCTTTATCGTCACCGGTATTGTGTGGCGCTGGATGYTTAACCCCGATCTTGGCATTCARAATTTCCTCCGCGACATCGGCTTTGAAAATGCAGAGTTTAATTGGTTGGCAGAGCCAAGAACCGCGATGTACGGCATTATTCTGGCCACCATCTGGCACAGTATGGGCCTTTATCTGGCGCTGATGCTGGCGGGCCTGAAATCCATCAACACGGAAATCTGGAGCGCTGCCAAATTGGATGGCGTCAGTTTCTGGCGGTTCTATCTGGAAATCGTCATTCCGATGATGAAATTCACCTTTTTGACCTGCGCCATTTTGTTGTCGCTCGGAATTGTAAAAACCTACGATATCGTGCTGGCGATGACCAATGGCGGGCCGGGAACCTCGACCTGGACACCGGCCTATTTCGTCATCAACGCTTATTCGACGCGCGGAAATATTGGCTACGCATCGGCCGCAGCTGTGATGTTGCTGGTCATAACTGCGGCCATTTTCCTGCCTCTCGTTTTGATCACCCATTGGCAAAACGAACGCAAAAAGGCGGCTGCGAAATGAGTGTTGTTTCACCAGTCACTGCCAATTCGCGCGCCAAACCTGCACCAAAAATTTACGGCAAGCGCAAACGCGGATTGCGCGGCTCATCCATCGCCACTCTGGTGTTCTTGACGATGTGCGCCGCCTTTGTCTCAATCCCGCTTTATGTGGTCATCATCACCTCGTTTAAAACGCTGGACCAAATCGCGCTTGGCCAGATTTTTACCCTGCCAACGACATGGACCTCGGAAGGCTGGACCAAGGCCTGGTCGGAAGTGTGTTCCGGCATGACGTGTGAGGGGGTCAAACATGGCTTCTTCATCTCGATGAAAATTTTGATACCCAGTTTGATCCTGTCGATTGGGCTGTCCGCTGTCACCGGCTATGCGCTGGCGCTATGGAATGTGAAATGGGCGGGAACGTTTCTTTTCGTGCTGTTTGTCTGCGCCTTTGTGCCGTTCCAAATCATCATGATCCCACTTGTGGTGTTAACCGCTAAAATGGGCATTTATGGCAGCGTTTGGGCCATTGCCGTTGTGCATGCGGTGTTGGCAATGCCGCTGCTGACGCTGATTTTYCGCAATTTCTACAAGGATATTCCGCAGGAAATTATGGATGCGGCGGTCATGGATTCMGGCAGTTTTTGGAAGATTTTTCTGGAAATYATTCTGCCAATGTCCGGCAACATCATTGTCGTGGTGCTTATTTTGATGATCACCGGTGTGTGGAACGACTTTYTGGTCGGGCTKACYTTTGGCGGCATCGGCAACCAGCCCATGACCGTTATTCTGGCCAATACCGTCATCACYGGCATGGGAGAGGTGCGRTACAAYGTCGATATGGCCGCGGCGCTGCTCACCGCTATCCCGCCACTCATTGTCTATTTCGCACTGGGTAAGTTTTTCGTTCAAGGCATCACTGCCGGGGCCATTAAGGGGTAACTCGTGCCAGATATTGAATTCAGCAAGATTGTCAAACAATACGGRACGGTGACCGTTCTAAAAGATCTCRAYCTTACCGTTGGYGATGGMGAGTTTCTGGTGTTGCTTGGCCCCTCTGGCTGCGGCAAAACCACCTTGCTCAACCTGTTGGCWGGCTTGCAGGAAATCACCGATGGCACCATTTCCATTGGCGGGGTTGATGTTACCGACCTTGATCCAAAGGATCGCGGTTTGGCGATGGTTTTTCAGTCCTACGCGCTTTACCCGACCAAGACGGTGCGCGGTAATTTGAAATTTGGGCTTTCGGCGCAAAAACTCAGCAAGGAAGAGGTCAATCGCCGCGTGCAATGGGCTTCTGATATTTTGCAAATCAACGAGCTTTTAGATCGCAAACCGGCGCAGCTATCCGGCGGTCAGCGCCAACGCGTGGCGATTGGCCGGGCGCTGGTCAAAAATGTGGAAGTGTTTCTGTTCGATGAGCCGTTGTCGAACCTTGATGCCAAGCTGCGCACCGAGATGCGCCTTGAGATCAAGAAGCTCCATAATGAGCTGAAAAAGACCATTGTTTACGTCACCCACGATCAGATTGAGGCCATGACAATGGCCACCCGGATTGCGGTGATGAATGGCGGTGTTATCCAGCAAATAGGAACACCCGATGATATTTATGAATTCCCGGCAAATCTGTTTGTGGCGCGTTTTATTGGATCACCCCCAATGAATCTGCTGCCCGCAAAAGTGTCGGTCTCAAATGGTAAAATCGAGGCCTTGCATGAACCAACTGGTACAGTGTTGGACCTGTCAGCCTATGATTTTTCTGTAACTCCAACCGATGGTGACAGCATTTTTGTMGGGCTGCGGCCTGAGCATTTCACGGTTGGGGCAGCTGGCAGCGACGCCGCAATGGCTGAGTTTGAAACAGAGGTGCGCTACAGCGAAAAAACAGGGAGCGACGGCACYGTATTTTTGGCGGTGGGCGATGAGTTGATGGCGGTTCGCGTTGAACCATCCTTGGTGAATGGCCTGAAAGAGGGAAGCTTGATGAAGGTGAGCTTTCCCCTTGAAAAATGCAGTGTTTTTGACGCCCAAAGCGGGCGCCGAATTTAATTCGCCGGATTAATTTGTATGAAATCTCAAAAGGGAGAAGAGAGATGAGAAATACACTAGCAAAACTGGCCATCGGGCTGGGTTTGAGCGTTGCAACATTTGCAATGGCTCAGGCGACWGAGCTTAAATTGTTCCATTCATGGTCCAATGAAAGTGAAATTGCGGCACTYAATGTGTTCGTATCAGAATTTGAATCTCGCGGTCACAARATCGTGGAAATGTCGGTGCCGCATGAGCAGGCCGGGTCCAGCCCGYTGGTSAGCCTGGTGATTGCCGGWACRCCGCCCAATATTTTCCTGACAGGRCAATCYGCTTTCTATCGCGATTTGCGCGATCGCGGCATTGGYCAGACCGTTGGTGATTTGTTCGACAARATTGGCGCGACAGACAAGTTTCCGCCTATCGTKCTTGCMGCGATCACYGTKGATGGTGAAGTGCGCAAAATCCCAAGTGGCATCCATATTGATGGTATCATCTACTACAATATGAAAGTGGCTGCGGATGCTGGTGTTGATCCWACATCATGGACATCTGTTGATGAGATGTTTGCCGATATGGATAAGGTGAAAGCYGCTGGCTATAACTTTATGGCGATGGGCGGTAACTCGTTCCAGGCCGGTTATCTGTTCCATGCGCTTTTGGCAGCCGTTGCYGGCGAGGAMRYGTTCTATAGATTCTATCGTGACACACCAGATGCCACMGTRTTTGATGATCAGGGCGTTCGTGATGCGATCGARYTGTTCCGCCGCATCACSGGTCAGGCTGATGAGGGYTGGGTCAATCGCCAGTGGAATGAAAGCACCAACACAGTGATCAGYGGTAAAACCCTGATGCATCTGCATGGTGACTGGATGAAGGGCCAATGGAAAGCCAACAAAAAGGTGTTGGGCGTTGATTACAACTGCATCAAYCTTCCTGGCTCCAAAGCGCTGTCCGTRACCGTCGATGCCATGGGCATTTTGGGTGGTGTGGACGAGGAAACCCTCAAGGCTGAGTATGAAATGGCCAGCATTGTTGTTGAYCCWATYCACAAYGCAAACTTYGCCAGCTTCAAAGGCTCCACACCGGTTCGTATCGATGCACCTGCTGATAAGCTGGATGCCTGCAAYAAACTGGTTCTGGATTCGCTGCAAAAGCCCGGCTTTAGCGTRCAAAATCCATTCTATATCGGTGATACCGATTGGATTAACTCRGTATGGAATGCGCTGTTCACCTTCCAGGGTGATAAAGACATGACCACCRATGATGTGATCGCAATGCTTAAAGAAGAGCATTCGGCCATTTTTGACTAAGATTGTTACCTGTTCGGGGGTGTCTTTGGGCATCCCCGAACTGCATGTCTGATGTCCTAAAAGCAGGTTGCCTCGCGATCTGACTGCAAAAAAACCTTTCACACAGCCAAGCGGATTTTGATCCGGCTTTGCCAATGCCTCAATGGAGAAGACCATGGGTGTTTTTTCATCAATTGCGCATGTCGCGCTGCAGGTCCGTGACCTCGGTGCATCCATAGAATTTTATGAAAAGCTGGGGTTTCCCGAATTTTTGCGCCTCAATAATGACGATGGCACACCGTGGATCGTTTACATGAAGGTCGACGATAATTTCTTCTTCGAGCTGTTTCCGGGTGATGACACAGGCACCGCGCCGCAAGGCACCACCGGTGTGCATCATTTGTCACTTGATGCGACTGACATCAATGAGACCGTTGCGCATCTGGAAAGCGTTGGCATTCCGCTATCCACACCGCTGAAGCCCAATGGCGCACGCGGCGTTGACGGTAATCGCGGCTGCTGGATTACTGACCCAGATGGTAACCGCATTGAGTTGATGGAAATGGCCCCCAATTGCATCCAGAACGAAGCGTTGCAGGCGCTGAAAGAGGGCAAAGGCCCAACAGCCCTGACGCGCCCTTTGAAACCAGCTGCTAGCTGATTTCATGCCACGAACCCTCAACGCCAACTCTCCCGGCGTTGAGGGTTTTTCTTAATTTAAGTCTTGTTGATGGAATTACCGCCATCGACAATCATTGCACTACCGGTCACAAAGCTGGCCTGATCTGACGCCAGGAAAAGCGCTGCCTGCGCAATCTCAATCGGCTGCGCCATGCGTTTCAAGGCGTGTAGATTTTCCACCCATTCATGCACCTGCGGATCATCCCCCGCCATCGGCGTTTTTGTGCCGCCTGGCAGCAAAGCGTTGGCGCGAATGTTTTGCGAACCATTTTCAACTGCCAATACTTGCACAAGCCCAATTAGGCCAGCTTTGGCGGCCGCATAAGCGCCCATGCCGGGAAAGCCAATTGTGTGGCCGACAAAGCTTGAGGTGAAAATGAGCGAGCCTGCGCCGCGCTTAATCATCGCCGGTATTTGATGCTTTGCGGCAAAAAAAGCGCTGGTGAGATTGGTGTCGATAACATTGTGCCAATTATCCGCACTCATATCCGGCAGCGGTGACATATCACCCATGGTGCCTGCATTGTTGAAGGCAATATCCAGTCCGCCAAATTCTGACACGGCCAGTTTGGTGAGGGCTTCATTAAAGCTTTCATCCTGCACATCGCCGGCCAGCCAAACGGCTTGATGGCCGTCTTGCTTAAGCTCATTTACAAGCTCTTCCAGCTTGTCACCACGGCGTGCGCCCAACACCATTTTTGCGCCGTTTTTAGCGAATAGTCGTGCCGCTTGTGCCCCGATGCCGCTGCTGGCCCCGG
>NVXB01000049.1 GCA_002746425.1 Hyphomicrobiales bacterium
CAACATATGTGCAGAATCCGCCATATTTTGATGGTATCACCATGACGCCTGAAGCTGTTGAGGACACCGGCCTTGCGCAATTTCTTGGCGGCCTTTGCCAACTTGCCTGTATCGCGGCCATTGAGCACGATGCTCGCGCCCGCTTCTGCCAGGCCTTTGGCCAGCGCAAAGCCTATGCCCTGCGAGGAGCCAGTTACGAGGGCGGTCTGCCCGCTAAGGTCAAAAAGGTCTGTTCCGGTTTTCATAGATTCGCCCTGTTCGCATCAAACACTGTTGAGGAAATTCCTAAATGCCATGCATTGTTATATCAAGCTATCTAGGGTGAATTATAATTCCGGCAATCATCATTGGGCGCGTGCATTTCCATGACCATCAAGGCAATTCTCTTCGATAAGGACGGCACGTTGATTGATTTTCAGCGCACTTGGGGCGTTGCGATGCACGATGTGCTTCAGCATCTGTCCAACGGCGATGCCGATATCATGGCGCGGATGGCTAAAATCGTCGATTTTGATGTGCAGAGCGGCATTATCCACGCGGATTCGGTGTTTATCGGCGGCTCCATAACCGAGCTGGTGCAGCGCTGGGCACCGCTGATCAAGCGCCATGGCGACACGGGGCTGGAAAAAGAGGTCAATGTGCTTTTTGGCACAGCAAGCGCCAAAACGATAAAGGGTTTTGCCACCACCCAGGCGGTTTTGAAGGAGCTGAAGCAGGCTGGTTATCAGCTGGGTATTGCCACCAACGATACGCAGGCCAATGCTGAGCTGCATATGGATGCGCTGGGCTGGACCAGCCATTTTGATATGATCATGGGTTATGATAGCGGCCATGGCACCAAGCCGGAACCTGGCATGGTGCATGCCTTTGCAGCGCAATGTGCCCTACCCCCATGCCAAGTCGCGATGGTGGGCGATAGCCTGCATGATCTGGCAAGTGGCAAGGCAGCGCAGGCGCTGGCCATTGGCGTAACCACCGGCCCTGCCAGCCGCGAAGATTTGGCCGAGACCGCCGACCATGTTGTTGATGACCTTGAGGAATTATTAGCGTTGTTGGACGGCCTTCAGGCCTAACCACCAACAGCCAGCACGATAACGCCGGAAGCCACAATAATGGCTGCGATAATGCGAGATTTCCAAGGCCGTTCGCCAAACCAGATGATGCCAATCAGGGCCGCGATAATCACGCTGGATTCGCGAATGGCAGAGACGGTGCCAAGGCTTGTCAGGTTTTTGGCATAGATCGCCAAACCATAGGCCAATGCGGAAATACCGCCGCCGGCAATGCCAAGCAAGATGGTTTTATAAGTGATGGTCGACAGGAATTTGCGGCGGTAATACAGGAACCAGAAACTGGAAAGCCCCTCCATGACAAACAACCAGCCAATATAGCCCAGCGGGCTGCCCGCTTCGCGCACGCCCATGCCATCGACAACCGAATAGGCCGCAATGGTACAGCCGGTTAAAATCGCGGCTATGATCGCGGAGGGGTTGGTTTTGCCCTTGCGAATGCCAAAAAACAACGTGCTGATACCAAACGACACCAGCAAAATGCCAGCCCACGCCATGGGCGGCAAAAACTCACCGGCAAATATCTGCGCGCCCAAGGTCACCAACAGCGGTGCAATACCTCGCGCAATGGGATAAACTTGGCTGAGATCGCCGGTGCGGTAGGCCCGCAGCAAAAACGCATAATAGAAAAAGTGGATGAAGGTAGAACCGGCAATATAGGGCCAGCTTGCCGCTGCCGGTGGCAGATAGATGGCAACCAGCACCAGGCCAAAAACCATGTGGCCAAGATTGATCAGGCCCATGGTAATGGCGCGGTCGGCGGACCCTTTGATCAAAGCATTCCACAGCGCGTGCAGCAGCGCCGCGCTTAAAATGATACCAATGACAAAGGTGGAGGGAGGGCCTGACACTTAGCTTCTAACGCGGCCAAGGCAGGGAATAGGTCTTCACATTGGTGAAGAACTTCATCGCTTCCTGCACGCCTTCTTTCACGCCATTGCCCGAATCCTTAATGCCGCCAAAGGGCGACATTTCAATGCGGTAGCCGGGCTGTTCCCAGATATTGACCGTGCCAACATTCAGCCCGTTGATAAAGGCTATAGCGCGGTTCAGATCATTGGTGCACACGCCCGATGACAGGCCGAAATCCGTTGAGTTGGAAATGCGCATCACCTCGTCATCATCATCAGGCACACGGACGATAGGAATGATTGGCCCAAAAGTTTCTTCATAGACCAGCGCGCAATCATGCGGCACATGATCAACCACGATGGGCGGCAACAGAGCGCCAACACGGCCCGGATTATACAGCACTTTTGCGCCCAGCTTTTCAGCATCCAACACACGGTTTTCAAATGTTTCTGCCGCCGCCGCATGGATCACACAACCAAGCTGAGTTTCCGGGTCTTGCGGATCGCCAAATTTGATCGCCTTGGCTTTCTCAACGATTAGAGGCACCAGCCGGTCTGCGATGGAATCCTGCACCAGAATTCGTTTGATGGCGGTGCAGCGCTGGCCGGAATTGCCCGTAGCACCAGCAACGGCAATCGTCGCGGCTTTCTCCAAATCTTCATCGGTTAAATCATTGAGGATAATCAGCGGATCATTGCCGCCAAGCTCCAGCGCTGTGCGCTTATAAGCCGCCTTTTGGGCGATCATTTTGCCGACCTTAACACCGCCGGTAAAGGTGATGATATCGATGTTGTCATTGGTGATCATCTCATCACCAATATCGGCGGGCATACCAGTGACGATCTGGAACATTTCAGGCGGCAACCCGGCATCATACAAAATATCTGCCAGCGTAATCGCGGTGAGCGGTGTTAGCTCTGTTGGCTTGCAGACCATGCAATTGTTGGTCGCAATAGCGGGTGCGATTTTGTGCGCCACCATGTTGAGCGGATGATTGAACGGCGTGATGGCGGAGATCGCCCCTACCGGCTCGCGCATCGTATAGATTTTGCGTTCCTTACCGTGGGGCGTCAGATCGCAAGAGAATATCTGCCCGTCATCGAGAATGGCCAGCTGGCCCGCCAGCATGAACACATCATAGGAGCGGCCCGTTTCATACAGCGAATGTTGCTTGCAAATGCCCAGCTCTAAGGTCAGCCAGTGAGCAATTTCCTCGCGGCGCTCAACGATCAACTCGGCGGTGCGAAACAAAATCTGTTGGCGTTCATAACGGCTTAGTTTTGGCGTGTAATTTGCCGCAATTTCAAATGCGCGCGCGGCATGCTCCGCCCCGCCCGCTGGCACAGTGCCAATCACCTGATCAGTGTAGGGGTAACGCACCTCGACCACATCTTTGGTGAACACTTTTTCACCGCCGATGCGCATCGCATCATGGCGAATTTCAAAATCAGAACTTAGCATAATCTGTCAAAACCCAGTGTTAGAGCGCGCCAATGTTTAAAGCGCAGCCGCCATGCAAGCGTAATAGAAGGCATCGAAATTGCGCAAGTCTGGCGCCTGCGGCAAATCCGGCAATATGCGGTTGACGATAAATGGCACTTCCTGCTCTGTCAGCCCACCATGAGAGCGCAGCGGCTCATCCAGCGCCGCCAAATCATGGCGATGGGCGCTTGTACCAAGGGTCATGTTCTCACCAGAAATAACAACAATGTCACCGATGCGGTCAGCCGGCAGTTCAAAACGAGCGCAAGCAGTTTTCCGATCAACCGCCAGTAAAATGTCGTCCATTTCACCAAGTCGGGCCAGAATATTTTCAACATCCGCATCCTTTGGCAGATAGACCGTGGCGAATGAACCGAGCGCACCATGATGCACCACGTAAGGATCAGTAATTGGCAGAATAACCCGCGCGGCAGCCTCGCCCAACCATTCATCCAGCACATCTTGAAGGTAAATGACTGCAGGGTCACCATTGGCCAAATGCTTTGGTTTCATGCCGTGATCAGCGGTAACAACAATGGCTGCACCCGCTGCATCCAGCTCGGTCAGATACTTGTCGAACATCTCGTAAAAATCATTGGCCTGCTTCACACCCGGTGCATATTTATGCTGCACATAATCGGTGGTGGTTAGATACATGATATCCGGCTTGAACTCTTTGAGAAGCTGAACGCCAGCGGCAAAAACGAACTCGGACAATTTGGCGGAATAAACTTCTGGAACCGGCAGATTAAAATGCGCGGAGGCATTATCAATGCCGTGCTCTGCTTTGGTCGTGGTGTCGGATTTTTCCGCCGAGAAGCACATAGCGCGGCCATCTTCAAATTTCAGACCAGCACCCAGCAAGGCGCGCAATTTGTCTTTTGCGGTGACGATCGCCACCCGAAGGCCATCATCATAGCAGGCCTGAAACAGCGTTGGAGCGCGCAAAAAGCGCGTGTCATTCATCATCACTTCTTGGCCGGTTTCCGGCTCAAACAGAAAGTTGCCGCAAATGCCGTGGACTGAAGGCGGACGCCCGGTGGCAATCGACAAATTATTCGGATTGGTAAAGCTTGGGATCACACTATGGGCCATGCGCACGGTGCCGGTTTCGCGAATACGTTTCAGCGTTGGCATCAGCCCGGCAGCAATGGCTTCATCGAGATATGCCGGCTCGCAGCCATCCAGGCATATGGCGATAGCAGTGGTTTTGGGCCGGGCATACAGGCGGCCATTGGCTGAGATATCTGAGGAAGGTGTTTGGGTCATGCTTGTTCTTTCCGTATTTTGGCCAGGGAGCAGCCAACGTCATATTTAAATCAGGCAGAGAGTTTTGCGCGCTCTTGCAGCGCGATCTCGGGCGGGCTTGCATCATCCACGCCCATCTCAGCGAGCACATCTTTTGCCGCCTGCACAACACGCTGCATCACCGCAGCATCCATATGGCCAATGCAGCCAATGCGAAAACTGTCCACAATTGTCAGCTTGCCGGGATAGATGATAAAACCGCGCGCTTTCATGGCATCGTAAAAGCTTTTGAACTCAAACGCATCATGGACAGGGTTGAAAAAGGTGACGATGATTGGCGATAGCCAAGGCTCTGTCAGCAGCGTTTCAAAACCCAGTTCGCGCATACCAGCAACCAACACATCGCGGTTGTTGCTATAGCGCTGACCGCGCCCGTGAACGCCGCCCTCTTCGCGGTGCAAACGTAGCGCTTCCATAAAGGCCGCGACAACATGGGTTGGCGGCGTAAAACGCCATTGGCCGGTGGTGTTCATGGTCTGCCATTGCGCGTGCACATCCAGGCACAGCGAGTGGCTGCGGCCCTTGGCCTGCTCTAATTCGCTTTTACGGCCAATAACAAAACCAAAGCCGGGCACGCCTTCAATACATTTATTGGCAGAGGAAACGATGGCTTCATAACGCACGGTTTCGACATCCACCGGCAGGGCACCAAAGGCACTCATGGAATCGATCAGCAGTTTGCGGCCCGCGCCATAAACCACCTCAGAAATTTCCTGAATGGGGTTCAAAATACCCGAACTAGTCTCGCAATGAATAACAATGACATGGCTGATAACCGGGTCAGCTTTCAGCGCGGCGGCCACTTCATCACCGCGCGGCGGCAGATAATCACCCTTGTCGATTACAACATGATCGCGGCCAAGATAGCGCAGCGTTTCCGCCGTGCGTTTGCCGTAAGCGCCATTGACCAGTACCAGTGTTTTGCTGTCGCGCGGCAAGAACGATGCCAACATGGCCTCGACGACAAATGTGCCACTGCCCTGTATCGGCACGCAGTCAAATTGCTGGTCGCTATCACCAACCATTTCCAGCAATTCAGTGCGCAATTGCGCCGTCATCGCCCGAAAATCACCATCCCAGGAACCCCAGTCTCGCAGCATCGCTTCTTTCACTGAAAAGGCCGTGGTCAGCGGACCGGGCGTGAGCAAATAGGGCTCACCCAAACGGGGTGCTTCAATGGAAGGTTTTTGATTGGTCACGAGAATTTGCGGCATAGGCCCAGCGCTCCTGAATGGCGGCTTAAGCAGTATCAATAGCCCAGAGAATAGAGATCAATGATCCATATGTTAAATCGATATTTTATATTGTATTATCGATTAAATTTATGAATGAAGTGCAGGTGATACGCCTTTTAATTTGGTTGATCGCCAAATTTTCCTAGCTGTGCTCTAGCGCGCGAAAACACTGGATAATCCAATCCCCGACGGTACGCACAGAGTTGTTGCGCGATAAATCCGGTTGCGTCACCATCCAATAATCGGCCTGCAACGCTTCAATGGGCGCAGAAAGCGCTGTGAGCTCCATTTCGGCGTTGCCAACAAAACACGGCAGCACCGCGACCCCAACCCCGGCATTGGCAGCGGCAACCATAAGGTTGATGTTCATCAACCGCGCGGCAGGTGGGCGATCTCGCATCTGATCTCGCAACCAGCGCATGGTCACATAATGCTCTTGCTCTGCAACAAGGGCAGCGCCCGGTTCTCGCCAAGTTTGTGTGCGGCATAAAGCGCGCAATTAATCGAGCCGACACGTCGTGTAAGCCCAGTTTCAACCTCCGGCACGCCGTGCCGCACCAGAATTTCCGGTGCTCGGCTTTCAATGGGCGATGAAACATCACTCACAACCAACTCAATGGTCGGCCCGCCTTCGATAAGATGAAGGCCCCGTGCCAAAACTGCGGCGGCGGTTTCGCCGGCCCCTACCCTCACGGTTTCTCGCAAGCCGGTTAGCAAGCCAAGCGAGCGCTGCTCAAAACGCAGGCCAGCGCTTTCCACCCGGCGTGCCTCTGGCAAAAGCTCAGCGCCAGCAGCGGTAAGGTGATGCCCCTCGCGGCTACGTTCAAACAAGGGAATGCCCAGATCAGCCTCTAGAGCGCGAATACGCCGAGCAATTGTTGGTTGCGTCACGCCAAGAAAATCCGCAGCCTGGCGCAAACTACCAAGCTGGGCAAGCGCTAAAAAACACGTAGATCGGACCAGTTCATGAAACGAATTTGTAACAGCCGGAACTATTTTACAATGTTTTTTCCTTTTCATCATTGTGGGATAAAGCCGTAACAAGCCAAGTGAGCTCGCCCATGTATCTGCCAATAATTGTAACCGTAAGCTCCATTTTGCTTTGAGCAGCGCTCAATGCCACCAGCCGGGTTCTGATGTTGAATTTCAACCTCGGTCCGTGATCCTACAGCTTTATCCAGCTATGCGCAGGCGGCCTTGTTTTATTAGCAGCAAGCGGGCGAGAATTTACCAATTTGGTGAGTTTTCGGCGGCAAAGAACCTGGCTTCTTGGCGTCTTAAGAGTGATTTCAGCTGCAATATACACCGCCGTACTGGCTTGGGTCAGCGTTATTAGAAGCAGGCATTATTGGCGCGATCAGCGTGCCATTGGTTACCATTGCCGTGATGCTGGTTTTCAATCGACGGCCAGCGCCTGGCGAGTGGTTGGGGCATTTACTGATACTCGCCTCGATAACACTCTTATTGTCCAAGCTGGAAACAGAGCTTTGGTACGCCATTGTCGGGCTAATGGTGGTGAACGCCATAAGCATTGTCTCCATCGCCATATTGGCTGAGCGGCATCCAGATAATATATCTGATCAACCAAAAGTGCGGCTCAGATTTACAGGTGCTGTTTTGCTGGTAACGGCTGCGCTCTTCCTTGTTGCTCGCATGGCACAAGAAGGTTTGGGCGAAAGCGGCATGGACCAAGGCGGCATAAATTGGCACCTTATCATCGCGGGTTGTGCCGTTGGTATCCTGCTGCGCGCGCCCTCCATGGTTTTGTCATTCTGGTCTATTCGGCTGGTTGGCGCTCAAAACTATATAGCCTCGATATCGCTGCTCCCACTCCTTGGCATGGCTTTCGAGCAAGCTGCTTTTGCTACTGGAATACTGGAAGTTTCGCGATTTCAAATAGGCGCGCTTTTTCTTGCCCTGGGCATTGTTGCGGGCACGATGCTGGTGCTGGCAGCGCGCACACTCACCACAAACAGCCCAAAAAAATGACGCGTTAGGTAAGCCGGCTTTTCAGCAGAATGCCGCGCTTTTCCAGTATTGGATAAGCAAAGGTCGCAAAGCGAGAGTTGATTTCCTTCAGCGCACGAATGGTTTCCAGATGAATATCGCTACTGGCCCGGCTTTCGGGCGTACCACTGCTCAACCGGGCAAAATGCTTGTCGTGGCTCTCACGCTCCAGTTGGCGCATGATCTCTTTTTCCTGCACCAGACTACGCGCAGACTCCAAATCGTCCGATACCAAAACATTCAGCGCGAGCTGCATATTGGCACTGACGCGAGCATGCAAACTGGTCAACTCGTTCCACCCCTCAGTGGAGAATTCCAGCCCATGGCGATGTTTGGCCAATGTTAGCGGCAACAGCTCCTTGGCGATAATATCGCCGACACGCTCCAGGCTGATGGCAATGCCGGTCAGTTCCACCGCGCGCTGCGCTTCTTCAGGGGTTAGCTCGCCCTGACTAACCTCGGCGATATAGAATTTGATGTCCTTATGGGCCTTGTTAACGTCCTTATCGAGTTGGCGAATACGGTTCACTTGCTCAGGATTAGCCGTGCTGAAAAAGTCCATCACCGGGGCTACCATGACCTCAACAATTTCGCTCATGCGCAGCAATTCGCGCGTCACACTGGCCAGCGCAAGACCAGGGGTTTTGACAACCGCCGGATCCAGCGCACTGGCTGGCTTCAACTGATTTGCCTCTTCCTCATCATCGCGAATAAGCCCTTTCACCAGCGATAAAATCGGGCGGATGAAAGGCAGGCAAAGCACCACCAGCACTGCGTTAAACAAGAAGTGGAAATTGACCAATTGACGATCGGCACTGGCACCCAGTTTTTCCAACGGTATCTCAAAGGCAGAGAGCGCAGCCAAAGCGGCCAACGCGCCAACAATGCGAAAAATGAAATTGGCAGCAGTCACATGACGGCCAAAGATATGGCCATCGCGGGACAGCCACACAGCCACCAACCCGCCACCAGCATTGGCACCCAGCACCAGCGGCAARCCRGCATCAATCGGCAACACACCTTGCGTGCAYAARGTGGCAAACAGCAAAATCGCMGCRACACTGGAGTGGAACAAAAACGCCAGCAGCAAACCGCCGAAGAAYGAGATCAGCACATCTTCAGCCATRCTGTGCACCAGCGCTGGCATCCATGTGGCCTCGCGCAGCGGCGCACTGGCATCGCCAATCATTTTGAGCGACAGCARWATGAAYGCAATGCCRATGACCACCCGWCCAAGCTGCTTGGCAAGGCGCGCATCCATCTTCAAAAACATGAAACAGCCAACCGCCAGCAACACAGGAATTAGCCAGCTAAGGTCTAGGCTGAGRAACTGCACCACAATGGCTGTGCCAAGATCGGCCCCCAGCACAATGGCCAGTGCTACRGTCACGCCAATCACACCGGTTGCGGCAAAACCAGACACCAACAGCGCAATGGCCGTYGCGCTTTGYAAGAAGATAGCRCCRATAATYCCGGCAATAACATTCTTGATGGTGCCCTGCTTGGGGCCAACAAAAAACGAGCGTAACAGCGGCCCCGCAGCACGTTCTATGCCGGTGCGCACCATTCTGGTGGAGTACAGCAGAAGCATCACGGCTCCGGCCAATTGTATCAGGAAGCCTGATAGTTGCATGGGGTATTTCTGTCCTGTCAGTCGATCAATCGTGGTGTAAACTTGTAGATTGCATCTATATACAAGGCTATAGACATCTCAATATGGTGTTGCAATCATCAAAACGATAGTCCTTATTGCAGCATATCCAAGATGAATAAAGTGAGTTGGCAAAATAATGCGCTATGTTCAACTTCGGGCCTTTCATTATGTTGCAATCCATGGCGGATTTTCTCGCGCCGCTGAAGTGCTGCACCTGACCCAACCCGCTATTTCCGATCAGGTTCGYAAGCTGGAATCAGAATATGATGTGCGCCTGTTTGACCGGCACAGAAAACAAGTGACGGTGACGGCCGCTGGTTTGAAGTTACTGGAGTTGACCCGCCGGATGTTTGATATTGAGCAGCAAGCCCATGAATTACTGACAGAATCTCGCGCGTTAAAGGTTGGRCGRCTGAACATCATGGCCGATTCCGCGCTGCATATGCTGCATATTCTGGGCCCTTTTCGCGCAAGCTACCCYGATATTTTTGTCTCSATTGGCGTTGGCAATACCCAAGCGGTTATTAACGCGCTGCACAGCTATGAAGCCGATATTGGCGTATTGGGCGAATTGCCAACAAGCCGGGATTTTGAGATTGTTCATTTGAACTCAACTCCCATTGTAGCCTTTGCGCCGGTGGGCAGCGAATATGCGCAAAACCCCAGTATCACCATTCGCGAGCTTGCCGCCATGCCACTGGTGATGCGCGAGCAAGGATCGCGCACCCGCTATAAGCTGGAGGAGTTTGCCCGCAGCCAAAATATTGATTTGCGGGTGCAGATAGAGGCGGAAGGGCGAGAAACCGTGCGCGAAATTGTCGCCTCTGGCGCGGGTGTTGGTGTTGTCTCCGAAGCCGAATTTGGCGAGGACCGGCGGCTAACCAAGCTGACTATTTCAGATGCCAACATCACCATGGATGAGGCGCTGATTTGCCTGCGAGAACGGTTCGACAGCAAGCTGATCCGCACCTTTATGCCTTTTGCCAAAGCCGCCGCGAAGGTTTAGCTCGTCTAGAAGATTTARCTCATCTATCTGGCACGCCARGCTTGGGTGCGTTTCAAGAARTARCGCGACACGCCAGCATGGATCATGCGTGCCATCACATTGGTGTAGAAAATCATCATGCCCATYGCCGCTGCGGGCGCRACATCGCCRGCATCATCCATATTYAGCACGGCAATYGAGGCCAGCGCCGTTGTCGGYGAATACAAGAACACCACGGCRGACACCGTCGTCATGGCGTTGATGAACAGATARATCGAAATATCAAGTRTCGAGGGTAAACACACCGGCACMGTCACGCGGGCAAACAACTTATAAAAYGGYTGTTTGAGAGAYGATGAAACCGCCTCAAACTCGCCATCAATCTGCTTAAGCGCGGTCGTCGCRGTTAGGTGCGACACGGTATAAAAGTGGGTAACCGAGCAAATCACCAAAATGGCCATGGTGCCATAGATGAAATTAAACGGGTTGGATGGGTTGTTGAAGAAGAAAATATACGCCAACCCAAGCACCATGCCCGGAACGGCCATTGGCAGCATGGCCAGAAACTGGAACAAGCCTTTACCCAGTTTAAAACCGTTGGATTTCTCGACAATATAAGCGCCAGTRAAGATGATGATRGTRCCGAAAAACGCCGTGAGCAGCCCCAGCATAATCGAGTTGCGATACGAGCCCCAGCCACCACCATCCATRCGGTTAAAGTCATAATTGACCAATGAGAACGACAAATCATAGGGCCAGAATTTAACCAGCGCGGCGAACTGGCATATGCCCAAAATACCGATTATGAAAACCGCCACCAGACAACAATAGGCAAAGCAAATCCGGTCAAACCGCTTATCCGGTTTTGGCTGATAAACCACAGAACGGGCCGAGAGCGATGCAACCTGCTTTTTCTGCACYTGSCGRTCAATGACRAAGGCYAGCAGYGCYGGRATGAGCAGCACMACRGACACCACAGCGCCCATCTGGAAATTCTGCTGGCCAATCACCTGCTTATAGATATCCACCGCCAACATATTGTATTGGCCGCCAATAACTTTTGGCAGGCCAAAATCGGTGATGACCAGATTGAACACCACAAAAGCCGCCGAGATCAGGCCATAGCGCGCGCCGGGAATGGTTACCGTCCAAAAGGTTTTCCAGCTAGAAGCGCGCAGCGAAACCGCTGCCTCATAAAGCCGCGCATCGGAGATAGCGAGTGCCGTGAGAATAATGATCATGGCATGGGGAAAGGTGAAAAATACCGAGCCAACCACAATGCCAATCGGCCCGTAAATGCTCTCACCCAGCAAAAAGGCTTTTAGGAAACCCTGATTGCCGAACAGATAGACCAGCGCGATGCCGGGCAGCAGCGAAGGCACCAGCAAAGGGGCCATGGCAATAAGCTTAAAAACCCCGCGGAACTTCATGCAACTGCGGCACAAAGCATAGGAAAACAGAAAGGCCAAGGTAACCGTAATGACGGTGGTCAGGATTGAGATAAACAGCGAGTTCTGAATAGATTGGAACAGCGCGGGCGTTGAAAAATAAGTGCTGAAATTCGCCAGGCCATGGGAGCTATCCGGGCGAATATAAATCCGCCGAAAGCCGTTGGAATCAAACTCTTGCCACGCATCGCCGGTAAAACGTTCCGAGCCTGCCAGATAAACGGCGGTGTCCGATATGCCGCGAAATTTGTATTTTACCGGGCTGCGAAAGTTAAAATCGCTCAACAGCTTGGTAACGGCCAAGCGGCCATCAGAGCTGGTTTCCAAATCGGAGAGCGTGAAAAATTCGCCCGTCGCATTCAACGCCTCAAGCGTCGTCACCGGTGTGTTATAAGCGCCCGCTTCATCGCTTATTTGGATCTCGAATTTGGTAAGGTCAAAATAGCTTGTTTCAAACGCTTTCGACAGCATGGCGTAAAGCGGCAGCGCCAGCGTGACGATCAGATAGATGCCGATGATCAGCATATAGCTGCGCATGATCCAATCATCTTTGCCCAGCTTGGCTTTGATCTTTTTGGTGTTTGGCGGCGTCAGCACCGCGCTATGATCAGTCGCGATACTCATCCTGCAACATCCGCAGGGCGCTCAAACACTTTTAGGCGCTGGCTTGGTATTTCAATGCGCATTTTCTCGCCAACAGCGATCGACAAGCGGCGCACCGCATTGATGGAGAAATCGGCGAGAATTTGAATATCACCCAAATCCGAATTGCTTAATCGGGAGCGCCAGAAT
Source organism: Hyphomicrobiales bacterium (assembly GCA_002746425.1). GTDB lineage: Bacteria > Pseudomonadota > Alphaproteobacteria > Rhizobiales. The sequence continues at coordinate 12,834 of NVXB01000049.1, forward strand.
TTGCCAAGAAACTCCATCTCGTCAACGTTCACCTCAATGGTGTTGTCGGGCTCGGTGATGATATCTTCGATCCCGCCATTGGCACCTTCCAGCGCGTGAGGGATGATGTCTTCAGGTCTGATCGCCCCAACAATTGCGGTGCCAGCCGGGAAGGAATGAGTTGCGCAGGCAAAGGTTTTTGCGCCCACAGTCAGGCTATGATCGCCCGCAGGCTTTGCATCAATCTGGTTCATTTCACCAATAAAATTAGCGACGAAGAAAGAGGCCGGTTCGCGGTAAACATCGGTGGGAATGCCAATTTGCTCCACAACACCGTGGTTCATCACCACAATACGGTCGGCCATAGCCAGCGCTTCTTCCTGATCATGCGTCACCATAACGGTGGTAATGCCCAGCTTGCGYTGCAAATCCTTCACTTCATGGCGCAAATGCACNSSSNACCTTGGCRTCSAGCGCCGATAGCGGYTCATCYAACAGCARCAGGCCCGGYGATGTCGCGATTGCGCGCGCCAAKGCCACCCGTTGYTGCTGCCCGCCAGATARTTGCGCCGGGTATTTCTTGGCYTGATCGGCCAAATCCACCAGMGCYAATAACTCAGTCACCCGGCTATTAATATCKGCCTTGGAACGCTTRGCATTTTCCARCCCGAAGGAAATATTCTTCTCAATRGTYAAATTGGGAAACAGSGCATAGGACTGAAACACAATGCCAAAATCMCGCTCTGCGGGYGGCAAATTAGAGACATCTTTYCCGTCCTGAAAAATCGTTCCCGATGTTTGCAAATCAAGCCCGGCAATGGCGCGCAGYAATGTGGTTTTACCRCAGCCCGATGGGCCTAGAAAACAAACGAATTCCCCWGGCTGTATTTCCAGCGAAACATCTTTCAATGCATAGAAACTGCCAAAGGCTTTCCACAAATTATCTATCTTTAGATAGGGCGTGTTTTCCTGATTTTGCATTTTCTACCTCTGAAACCATGGCGACGCAGCAGGCCTGACAATATGGCGTGCCAACAGCATTATATTARTCAGGTTCAYTTTTATCAGCGAACCGAAAGACTGAAAAAAAGGGGCACCCCCTGTGGGCGCCCCTTAATAAATGKCCTAAAGAATTTTACTTAGGCTCTGATTTGGAATCGTAACGGGACTGCCACATGGACAGGATTTCCTTGCGGTTRTTGGCSGCAAATTCAAAATCATTGTCGATCATTTTCTCAGTCAGATTAGCCGGAAAATACTCAACAGCTTTGGCAACACCAGGATAGGCTACAACAGCATAACCAGAATTATACATTGTGTTGGCTTTCTTGGTGACGGTCCAATCAACGAGAGTTTTCGCAGCTTCCAGCTCACCTGTACCGGCAACAATCGCTGTTGCTTCCATGTCCCAGCCAACACCTTCGCTTGGCACGATGATTTCAATCGGAGCGCCAGCAGCTTTGGATTTTGCGCCGCGGAWTGCAAAGGAAACACCAATGGGGATTTCGCCAGCAGCAGCAAGTTTACARGGTTTKGAACCGGAGTGGGTGTAGGAAGCGATGTTGGCGTGCAAGCCATCCATGAATTCCCAACCGCCGTCGTTGCCGAACATCTGAAGCCAGCTRGATACATCRAGGAAGCCAGTRCCCGAGGAGTTCGGATTTGGCATRATGACRTGGCCTTTATARACAGGCTTTGTCAGATCTTTCCAGGAAGTGGGCATTGGCAGGCCGAGCTTTTTGCCCTCAACAGTGTTGAAGCAAACAGCGGCAACCCATGCATCCATGCCNKWCCMAGCGGGCGGATTGCTGACATCAACAAATTTGCTGTCGAGCTTCTCAACGCCTTTTGGCGCATAAGCTTCCAGCATGCCTTCGGATTTCAGCAGCAGCAAGGAAGTCGCCGCAAGGCCCCAGATCACATCAGCTTGTGGATTGTCTTTTTCAGCCAGCAATTTGGCTGTCACGATGCCGGTGGAATCGCGCACCCAGTTGATTTTGATATCAGGATGATCTTCGTTGAAGGCCGCAGCGTATTTCTGCAAATCTTCTGCTTCAACCGCAGTATAAACTGTCAATTCAGCAGCCATGGCAGTTGAWACAACCATTGCACCAACAGCAGCTCCAATAGATAGCCGTTTYAATATTTTCGTGATCATAAATTCTTCCCTTATCTAAGTTAAAAAAGTCAGCTTACATTTTGCGTAAAGGGCACAAATTGTCTTTGTGCTGCCAATTTCGCAAAATCATGCATGTATCATCCTCATTATGGTCGCCCTATGCGACAGATAAATGAAATCGATTATTTCGATAGGTCAAACAATTTTATTTATCTTACTAACTATTTGAAAGGGTGGGAAACAAAAATATAGTGTATTTATTTCATATAGTTACGTGTTTTATTAGGTGAAATTTATGCACAGTCTGTTCGGACATGCATAGTATTTAGGCAGCTATCTACCATCCGAAAATCTGCAACATGGGTGCAGAATCGGCATTTATGCCCAGCTATAACCAAGGGTGGGCATCTGTATGCCGCCAAACAATTCGTGGGATTGGCCCAAAACCGTGCCACCCATGGCCTGATAAAACAGGTTTGCAATGTCATTATCGCGCAGCGCCCAAATAACAAASCGGTCGTAACCGATCYCCAACAAACGCGCTTTAACCGCGTGAAACAGCTCGCGGCCCAGACCAACACTTTGAAATTCCGGCARCAAATACAGTTCGTAAATTTCGCCCCACGGCTTAACTGCCCGCAGACCGCGAAACCGRCGACTGGTGCCATAATGAGCATAACCCACCACCCGGTGCTGATATTGCAACACGATGAGGCCAGAGCGCCGCTCGCCTGGAAYAGCRCGCAATGGGGTRTTTTCAAAGCCAACCATTTCACTTGTGACTTTTTCGATGCTGCTCGCCCACCACAGCTCATTGCGCCGGTTGACCGCAATATTAAGTGCAGCGCCATCGAGTATCCCGGCATAGGATTGCAGCCAGGCGGCGCGGTGGACCATCGAGAGGTCTTTGGCATCGCTCAGTTTTACATCACGAATAACACGGCGCGTTTTCATGGTTCCAGCCTGACATCAAAGATACGTGCCCGCTATGGGGCAGTTTACTTTTGCTCGGAAGAAATCCGAATACCTGCTTTATAGGTGTAAAATAGGAGCAATAATATGGCGAGATGGCCAATCGTTTCCATTGTCTCTTCAGCGTTATGCCGCCACAGGCTAAACTCTGGCAAAAACGAGAAATAGCCCCGATCTAGTATTTTGGTGACCAGGTAGATCGAAATACACAGCGGCACCAGCGTGCGAATGCAGCGGAAACCATACCATTGCGCCAACTCGCGGCGCTCCCACCAGCTCCAAAGTACAATAAAGATAAACGCGATATAAAAGCCGTTATTGGTGCCATAAAAATGCARCTCGCGCGAAAACAGCGACACCACAAACACCAAGAGAATRAGCGAAAATTTCTCCCGCAACTTCCAATGGACAAATAGACTGCAAGCCGCAGCAATGCCGATAATAATGGGCGCGATAATCTCTTGCACCGGCTTGGAGGTTACCCACCCAATGGGCGTATAGGACARGCCAACAATGGCGACAAACAGAACGGCAATGAGAGCAAATATCCAATACGGAAATTTGCGGATCATGGTTGTGATGTCACTAAAAATGTTTTCGGTGAGCCTTTCAACACTAGGCTGGATATTCAAGAATGTCTCCTATGACAAACAGGCTGGGTCAAACCCAGGCTAGGCAGAATCATGCACGATCATAGCGCACAAATTTGCTTAGCTGGCCAATCTTGTCATAAAGTTTTCGCGCCTGGTRATTATCGTCGTTGGTAAACCAGTAAACGCCYRYMGCGCCYYGGCGATCYGCCTCTGCATACACCGCTTCCATCAASGCYCTGCCGACACCGCCGCCGCGCACCGATGCGTTGACAAAAAGRTCTTCSAGATAGCAWCGCGGCTCGATTTTCCARGTRTTGAGATGCAGCAGTGCATGCAMCATGCCAATCATTTCTCCATCATCGCCCAGAGCAACAAAAGCAAAAAACTCGCTGTCAGGGTTTGTCAGCCGGGACCACGTTGATTCAGTTACCTCARCAGGCAACTCAACTTCATAAAACGCCAAATATGCCTGCCAAAGAACATTCCACGCCTCACGGTCGGAACTTTCCAGCGTGCGAATGACCAAATTTAATTGACTCATATTCCAAACCACCACGATGCAAGACTAAGGAAAACAAAGAACCCCGCAACATCGGTTACGGTGGTTACAAAAACACTGGATGCAATAGCTGGATCACCCTTGAATTTGTCAATGACAATGGGAATGAGAATGCCCGCCAGCCCGGCCAAAAACATGTTGACGATCATCGCCACGCCGATCACCACCGACAGCGCTATATTGCCAAACCAAACGGCAGATACCACGCCAATAATGAGTGCGAACAGCAGGCCATTGACCAGCCCAACAGCGCCCTCACGCAAAATAGTCCGGCGTACATTGTAGGAATCCAGCTCGCGCATGGCGATGGCGCGCACGGTCACAGTCATGGTCTGGGTTGCTGCGTTGCCGCCCATGCTAGCAACAATCGGCATCAAAATAGCCAGTGCCACCATTTGCTGAATTGTGGCATCAAAAGCGCCAATCACCACCGAAGCCAAGACCGCCGTTAATAAATTGACCAGCAACCAGACAAAACGGCTGCGCACAGCAAGCACAAAATTATCCGAAATATCTTCATCGCCGACACCGGCAAGGCGCATGATATCTTCTTCGGCTTCTTCATGGATCACATCGACAATGTCATCAATGGTCAGAACACCAACCAGGCGCTCGGCGTCATCCACCACAGCGGCGGACACCAGATTGTAGCGCTCAAAGGTGCGCGCCACCTTTTCCTGATCTTCCTCGGCATGAACCTTGTGCGCGGTCTCGCCCATAATGTCAAAAATTGAAACCGGGCGTTTGGTGCGCAGCAAATGGTCCAGCGCCACGGTGCCCAGCAGCCGGTAAGATGGATCGACCACAAACAGCTCATAAAAGCTTTCGGGCAGATCATCGGTCTCGCGCATATAGTCAATGGCCTGGCCAATGGTCCAGAATGGCGGAACCGCGATATATTCAGTCTGCATGCGCCGCCCAGCGGATTGCTCTGGATAATCCAGCGAACGTTGCAGCACCAGCCGTTCCAGCGCTGGTAATTGCCCCAGAATTTCCACGCGGTCTTCAATCGGCAAATCTTCCAGAATGAACACCGCATCATCACTGTCCAGCTCCGAAAGTCCTTCAGCGATGGTATCAACGGGCAGGTTCTCAAGCAGGCTTAACCGAACATTTTCATCAACTTCGGTGAGCGCCGCAAAATCAAATTCCGGCCCCAGCAGCGCCACAAGACGGGTTCTTGCTGGCGCAGGAATGGCCTCAATCAGATCCGCCAGATCGGCTTCATGGAGATTGGCCGCCAGATCACGCGCAAGATCGGCATCGGAGGCATCAACCGCCAGCAATACTGCATCGACGAAATCGGTCGCCATGCCGCCGGTTTCACGGTTGCGAACAACAAAATTCAACACCGCATTTTCTCTGGGCGCAGGATCTTTTTTGCCGTTTTGTGTTCCAGTCTCGACCATGTCACCCTCATTGGTCATAAATTGGGGTCATAAATTGCATATGCCAGAATAATCTCACCCATCCTTAGCCGCTTCGCTGCGAAGCACCAATACAATACCGGCTGGTCATGTGGTTTTTAAGTCGTTGAGAGTTATGCCGCTTAAACGGTCAGGGAAATCCTGCGGTTCAGGTCAGGAGAACAATTGATGGTTTGAGAGTGCCTATCCGCTGAGCTCAGCAATTCGGAATACCAAAAACGGGGCATCGGATTGGCGCGCCGAAGATTTCGCATTGTGGATATTATTTTCTTGTTATGAGAAAATAAATACCGCCACCCAATGCCGCACCAAGGACCCAAGAGAAGCCCGATAGCGGGGCAAGCATCGGAACCCATACGGTTGCGACCGAGAAAATTGCTGTAAGCGCAAAGGCATACAGCGCCCTTTTGTTCCAGCCATTATCATAGAAGTACTCGCCGTTTGGATCAGCCGAGAACAGTTTCTGTATGTCCAGTTTCCCATTTTTGATCATGTAAAAATCAACAATCATGATGCCGTAAACCGGAGCCAAAATTGCGCCGAGCGTATTCACAAAGTTGAAAATACCGATCTGGCTGATGGTAGAGACCCAAAGACCGCCAATGATCAATGCAAATCCGGAGGTGATGAGGCCACCAATTCGGAAGTTAATTTTGCTCGGCATCAGATTAGCAAGGTCATAGGCAGGCGGAATGAAGTTTGCCACAAGGTTGATACCCACCGTTGCCGCGAAAAACATGATCGCCGCTACGATCGTCAAAGGCAGAGAATCCACGCGCTCGAGGATATCTATTGGATTGGTCAGTGTTTCGCCCCAGATCGCAACGGTACCCGCGGTTACAATCAAGGCAATCAGCGAGAAGAAGGCAATATTCAATGGCAGGCCAAGCAGGTTGCCCTATTTCATGTCGCCCTGTGTTTTCACAAATCGCGAAAAGTCATCATAATTGATAACTACAGCAGCGAAATAGGCGATCATGGTCCCAACAATGGCAAGAAATGCCGAAAATGAGGTGCCCTCATAACTCCCGACACCTTTAAAGATTGTTCCAACTTCCGACATCAGACCGCTACCGGCCTTCATCCAAATAACACCTGCCAGAATAATCATAACGACATAAACGAACAGGCCAGCGAAATTCAAAAACCGCGTAATCCAATCAATACCGTTCCAGAAAAGCCATATCTGGAAACCCCAAACGATTAGAAAGGATACCCAACTTACCGCGTCCATCCCAAGAAACAGCCCGCCGCCAGGGCTTCCAATGAGAGAGTTTATGAGCAATGCAACGGCAGGAAATCAGCTCCCCTGATACCCATGTTGGCCCGTGCCATAACCGGGAATGGAATGCCATATTCCACACTTGGCTTGCCCATGAGGTTAACAAGCCACATCACAAAAAGTCCGGTCAGCAAGATTGCAGCAAATACCATCCAGCCGTTCAGCCCGTAGGTGATGAACAGGGATGCGACAAGGTTTGGCGTGAATCACTGCTTGGAGATGATGATGTGGACAAAGCTTTTACAAAATTTCTAGACCAGATTGCGCCCGGTGATACCGTCATTGCAATCAGGGTAACGTCGGTTGCACATTCTGCGGCAGATTTTCTCAATCTGCTTGAACGGATACAAAACAAGGGCGCTTATTTTAAATCCCTTGCAGAGCCTTGAGCCGACACCAGCGGTCCGGACGGCGAACGGATTATAGATACGATCCGCAGCATGATCGATTTTGGAATAACCGTGGCTGATATGAAAAGCAGAAATATTCAGAATCGCCCGCAAACTAACTGATCCGCAAAAAGAAAAGGCGCTGTCCTTGCTTAAGATCGGAAAATCCGCGGCTGAAATCAGCAGAATGTTAGGCGTAAGCCGCAGCACAATTTCGCGTTTAAAAGGCCTGGCTCGAGCAGACAACACATGACACAAATGGATAAGTTTCGATCGCGCAAATTGCATTGGCGCGGTCGAGAAGACTCATGTTGATAAAATCACCCCTACACAATAACATCTTACGTGAATTACAAACCAAAATTGTAACCCACTTTGTAGCCCACCAAATTCAAATCATCCCTCTCAGTGGGCAATGGCTCATAATGCCGATACGGAACCAACTTCATTATTAGGTTGGGTAGAAAATGTTAAACGTGATTCAAAATAGATCATCCAAATCAAATTGTGTTGACCATGTTTATTCTGCAGCGTTCACACTTCTGCCAATCATCACGCCACTTTGCACAATTGTTGTTGACTGAAATACATCGCGTAGCCAAGTTTCCGAAGAACAACAGAGTAGCAAGCACTATCAACCAAGCTCCAAGCTCTGCTTCTTACCCGCCACATCCGCATCATCAACAATCAATAGCCCGTCAATCGCCACAACCCCGGATCCATTCCACTTCACCGGATTGATCTCCAGTACAAATCGCTGCCACGGGGCCTCGTGAACCACCTGTGAGAAGTGGGCGACAAATTGAGCTAGATCACTCAATTCAACATCGGGAATAAGTTTTTTTGCAGCAGCAACAATACGCAGCGGCTCCAGCAACTTTTGTGCCGAGGCGACATCCAGCGGTGTCCGCGCAAGCACAACATCATCCATCATCTCTGTAAGATTGCCACCAGACCCACAAGAAATCATCGGGCCGAATACCGGATCTCTGAACCCTGAAACGATGACCTCCATCCCCTCGGCAATCATCTCCTGCAGATATACGCCATCCAGCAAGACATCATTTGATGCAGCTTGCGCTGACAACTGGCCGTACGCGGCCACCAATTCTTCTTCGTTTTGAATACCAAGCACAAGCAATCCCGCCGCCGCCCGGTGTGTCACCGCACCCGAAATGCCCTTTGCTGCAAGTGGAAACCCAATCTCGCGTGCAATTTTACACACCTTATCCTTCGACCGTACCAATTGGCCTCGAGCCGTACGCACACCCGCTTGCGACAAAATGCTGTGACATTGATTTTCGCTAATCACCGCACCGTCTTCCAACGATGGCAAGTGATTCAGCCAATCAAACGAAATTGACTGCATAGACTTTTCAGGCGCTGCCGGGGCCGCCTCACCCACCTTGGCGATCTTGGAGATAGCCGCAATGGCCCGTTCATATTCTTCAAAGCAATAGACGCCTTCACGCCTGAGGATTTCCGGTACACCACCGGGTGCAAGCGGCCAGGCGATCAAAACCGCCTTCGATGTACGCGTCCGCAATTGACTGATGACCTTTGCCGTTTCTGCGCCCCGCTGCGCCATGGGACCGAACTGGCAAAATACCGTATGTATGCCAGGGTCCGATGCAATAATTTCCAGTACCTCGGGAAAGTGAGAAAACCATTGCTCCTGATTGAAAGTCTGCGGGGTCAAATCGATCGGGTTCCTGATCGCAGCAATCGGGGGAACCAACGGTGCCAGACGCGCAAGGGTCTCAGGTTGAAGCGCCGGAACATCAAGCCCATGATCCGCACATAAATCAGCCGAGAGCACACCACTACCCCCACCGAAAGTAACAATGGCGACCCCTGCCCCCTTCGGCAAACGCGTCAGATCGGTAGCGCTGAGATAAAGCGAAACATCAATCAACTCTTCAAGCGAGGTCACCGAAATGATGCCAAGCTCTTTGGCGATTGCCTCCCAAACCCGATGTTCACCAGCCAACGCGCCGGTGTGCGCGGCCGCGGCCTGAACGCTGGCCGATGAGCGCCCACCCTTCAGCACAATAACCGGTTTTCCCGCTGCACGCTCAATCGCCGCCGTAAATTTCTCACCATCACGAATGCCCTCGATATAGGTGGCTATGACTTTGATTTCATCATCAACTGCCGCAGCGTGAATATAGTCAGCGACCGTCAGCATGGCTTCATTACCGCTGCTCACGGTCAGGCCAAAACCGACACCTTTGAGCTGAACCAGCGCTTGTGCCATTGTCGCCAAACCGCCGCTCTGGCTAATCATGGCAATATCACCGGGAATGAGTACGTCGCTCTCCACCAGGAATGAAGCAAAGCTGGCGACCATTGCTGATCGAGCATTGATGATACCGATACAGTTTGGCCCAACAAGAGTGAAACCAGTTTCCCGGCAAGTTTCTAGCAGCGCTTCCTGAAGAGCAACACCGGCGGCATCGGTTTCCGAGTAGCCTCCTGCCCAGACGATACCATATCGAATACCTGCCTCTGCGCACTGACGCACAATGCCCTCCACAAGTTGGGCACCAACCGCGATGATCGCCATATCCGCAGGCTCCGCAAGGTCCGATACACTGGTAACGCAGGGCAAACCATGAACCACCGAACGCTTCGGGTGAACAAGCGATATCTTTCCCGTATAACCGAATTTTTGCATCAAACTGACGGCCACGCCGCCCAAATTCCCAGGTTGTTCAGAAGCACCAATAACCACAATTGATTGTGGTCTCAACAAAGGCGTCAGATTGGGAAAATCTGCGGAACTCTGGCATTCAGTCATAAATAGTTTCCTGATAAACATACCGGTCTCGCTCCGGCTTTTTGAGCTTTTGACAGCGAGAAATGATACGATCAAGAAAGTTTTGATCGTATTTTGAAATGTTTCAATATATGGAATATAGCGCGTTGGCAATGCCCCTGAAGCGCAAGCGGATCAAAGCAGCAACGATAAACTATCTGGAGAACTTCTACCGGGAGGACACACCCAAAGGACCATAATCACGCACTGAATCGCGGAATATGATTTCTGCCTGGAGCTGAATTTCTTGCGGCTCGGCTTCTTCGTCATTGAGACGATTCAGCAAGAACCGCCACGCCATGATAGCTATCTCGCGCGTCGGCTGGCACACCACCGACAATGAAGGAGTAACAATATCAGCCCATTCTGGCGCATCAAAGGCCACGATCGATACATCTTCGGGGCATGAAATGTTGAGCGCCCGCAAAGCCCTGTACAACCAGCTTGCGAGCTTGGAATTACTGACGATCACCGCCGTTGGACCGCCCGCCTTGCGCAACTCTACAGCAAGTTTTGTCGTCAGCGCGCTCTGATCTGCACACTCGATAACACTGGTATTCACTTTGACGCTCGCAGCTTCTGCCGCTTCTTTCAAACCCGCAATGCGCTGAACGGTAACATTGAGTTTGCTTTGGTGCACCACGAACAGAATGTTCTTGTGTCCACGGCGTATCAGCCCCTCTCCGGCCTTGCGCATCGCCGCATGATTATCGAATGTCACACGGTCAAAGGAAAAATCACCTTCCGGGGCCCGGTCTACCACCACTGTTGGAACACCTGATCGACGAATCATATCGTATGTCGCATCCGGGGTCATGGTGGGTACCAGAATGAGGCCACCGACCCTGTAGTTCAGCAACGATTCGACCCGTTGATACTCCTTCTCCGGATCCTGTCGACTAAGCACCTGCATGAGCGCAAAATTATTGCCGGACGCCACCTCTTCAAACGCATCAACAAGTTCTGAAAAATAGGTGATCGACGTGTGCGGAACGCAAAGCCCCACAATCGGAGACCGTTTTGAACGCAACCCCTGAGCCAGCATGTTTTGTCTGAAGTCTAGTTCTTCAATAGCATCGGTAACGCGTTGACGGGTTTTGGCGCTGACCGGAATAACACCGTTCAAAACATTTGAAACGGTTCCAATTGAAACCTTGGCCCGCGCAGCAACATCTGCAACCGTAGGTCGTTTTTCCTCGTTCATTGTACTCCCCCGCAATCAACCACACTTTCCAATACTACAAGACTATCAGGCATGGATGCAATCGATACCGTTCCGGCCCTCAAAACTACTCCAGTACGCCGCAATTTATCCACCTCCTACCCACCAGAAAACCACCCATGGTAACAATTACAAAAAAAATATATTGAAACCATTCAAAACGTGTTTATGGTTGAGCTTTGTGAAAGAGGACAAACAATGACTGGAAAGCTGATTGGAGTGGACATCTCCAAAATTGGAGTGGCAACAGTCACGCTTAATCGTCCCCCGGTAAATGCTATGGGACAGAAAATTCGCGAGGAATTCCTGTCCAGCATGGATGACTTGCGCGCCAACGATGAAGTGCGCGTCATTGTGTTGACGGCAACGGGGAAAGTGTTTTGCGCCGGTGCTGATATCAAGGAAAAAAACACCCTGACTTCGCGAGACTACGCACGCGCTAACCGTTTGACACGAGACACCTTTCTCGCCCTGCTTGAAAGCCAAAAACCAGTTATAGCCGCTGTAAATGGCGGGGCACTTGGAGCAGGTTTCGTCATGGCTGCCTGTTGTGACATGATCTTTGCCGCCGAGGACGCTTTCTTTGCAATGCCGGAGATCGATGTCGGCCTTGGTGGCGGTGCCAGCTTCCTGCAACGCATACTACCACTGGCCAAGATGAAACGCATGATGCTCACCGGAGAGCGAGTTCCATCAGCCGAACTTTACCGGATCGGTGCGATTGAGGAATACCTACCATCTGAGGAGGTTCTGCCACGCGCTCAGCATGTCGCGGAAATTATCGCCCGCAAAAGCCCTACCGCTGTTCAAACAATTCAAAGCAGCTTCCGAACCGTTGAACAATTGCCTTTGCACGAAGGATTCAGGTTGGAGCAGCATTATACCACCAACCTGAGTAAAACCGACGATGCACGCGAGGCGCGTCAGGCCTTTATCGAGAAGCGAAAGGCAAACTTCTCATGACACAAAACAAGATCACCGAGCGCTGGACAAACCGACCCGAGGGATCAAACTGGGGTGACTTCGGCCCTGACGACCAAATTGGTCGCTTGAACATGCTGACCCCTGAACGGGTTCTGAGCGCTGTAAGCGAAGTTAAAACCGGCAAGAACTTTTGCCTCAGCCTGCCGTTGGACCGGCCAGGTGGCAATGCCTTGAGTCCACCCCGTTTTCCGCCAGTCCTGCGGCCAACAATGAAAAATGGCATGGCTCGCATGAATTATCCGGTGTCACGTGACACCCCCGAAGCCACCGATATTTTGTGCGACGACGCCGTCATCCTGCACACGCAATATTCAACCCACTGGGATGCGCTCTCTCACACCGGCTTCATGTTCGATGCTGATGGCGATGGCACGCCGGAGATACGTTACTACAATGGCTTCCTGGGTGGCGAACACGTTATCGGCCCTGACGACCCCGCCGATGGTGGCTCCACCGGACAGTTCAAAGCCGAAACCACTGGCTATGCCAAGCGGTTGGGCATTGAGAATGTGGCAGTGAGCTGCGTACAGGGGCGCGGCGTGATGATTGACCTACACGCCCATGTCGGTCGGGACCACGTGGCCATCGGGTATGACCAACTGGTCCAAATAATGAAAGACGACAATGTCGTCGTTGAGCCAGGCGATATGGTCTGCTTCCACACCGGCTTTGCTAGCATGCTCATGGAAATGGATGGCAACCCCGACCCCCACCTCTGTCATCATTCCTGCGCAGCCCTTGATGGCCGCGACAAGAAATTACTTGAGTGGATAACCGATTGCGGCCTGTCGGTCATAGCCGCCGACAATTTTGCCGTTGAGCGTTTTCCAGCAACATCACCCGCACATGCCTGCGCCGCGGCACCTCTTCATGAGCACTGTCTGTTCAAACTTGGCATTCATCTAGGTGAATTGTGGGACCTCTCGCCCTTGGCCGAATGGCTGCGCGTCAACAATCGCAATCGATTTTTACTCACGGCACCGCCGCTACGCCTGCCCGGCGCAACGGGATCTCCCACAACCCCGGTCGCAACCGTTTGATCGACAAGGGGACGCGTGAACGCACCTCAACAAACAACAAAAAGGAAAAACGAGATGGTAGACTACGCCTCAACATATGATCCCAACACGGCACCAAAGGATCTTGAGCATCTCCTCTACGAGAAAAAGGGGCATGTCGCTTATGTGACGATCAATCGCCCAGAGGTACTCAATGCACTGCACACTTACTGCTATCAGGAACTGCGCAAATGCTGGCGCGACATTCAGCGTGACCCCAACATCTATTGCGCCATTGTAACCGGCACTGGGCGCGCTTTTTGTGCTGGCCGGGACATCAAATTCCTGTCCAAACACCAACAAAGTGGCAAACGCACACCGCATGAAGATCCCAACAGCGATGACTACATCTGGGGCGGCGGCGGCCATCCCTACGACAGCAATATTGAAAAGCCGCTGATCTGCGCCTTGAACGGCTTTGCGGTCGGTGTTGGTTTGACAATTGCCCTGCAATGCCAACTACGCGTCATGGCAGATGACGCATGGCTGGGTGACCAGCATACGGCAGTGGGTCGGCTTGGCGTACCCCACGAAATCTACGAGGCGCTGCCACGCGCTACCGCGGCCTATATTACCCTTTGCAATGGTCGGCTGACCGCTGAAGAATGTCTACAGCAAGGCATCGCCAATCGGGTCGTCCCCAAGGACAAAGTACTCGAAACCGCTGAAGAGCTTGCAGCAATGATTTGCAAGGGTTCGCCATTGGCCACCCAGGCATGCGTGCGCCTCTATCGTCTCGCGTCATCGTTCACGGCTGAAATGACCTCTTATGCCCATGCTCTTGATAGGGAAACCGGCGAAAGCGACGACTGCGTAGAGGGTGCACTGGCCTTYAAAGAAAAGCGCGATCCGGACTGGAAACTTAAGTARCCCCAACCGCTTGAACGTTGCGACGCGCCATTGGTGCGTCGCAACACCTAAGTTTTTGGAGGAAAACAGTAAAACAGGTGAGGAGAAACAAATGAAATCRCAATTTTTGGCCATGGCGRCCGGATTAATGGYACTTTTGAGCCCGRYAGATGGRGCGCACGCTCAGTCTTTATCCGATTTAAAAGCCCCAGCAGAACCRCYTGTTCTGGCAGAACAGGGGAGCTTTTTTGTCGGTGGGCGGACGGTTCATGCTGAAAACTCCGGTTGGGATGAACTRCGCGATCTTTTCGGCGGYGCATTTGAAAGTGGCGACGTGGTCGTCGATCAAATGTATGTGCAGTATCAAAAGCCSGTCGAYCCAACCCACACYCCTATTGTATTCATGCACGGCTGCTGCCTGAGCTCGAARACYTGGGAATCMACCCCCGACGGACGCATGGGCTGGTACGAATATTTCACCCGTAACGGCTTCCCCACCTATATGGCCGAGCAAACCGGCCGGGCACGCTCCGGCTTCAACGGYGTGCTRTTCAATCAGGTRCGCGCWGGMGAYTTRCCACCCCAAGAGCAGCCRAGAATTCTCTTGGCAACCAAGGAATTCGCCTGGGCAATATTTCGTTTCGGACCCGAACTGGGTGAAGCATGGCCGGACCAGCAATTCCCCATGAACAAGGTGGACGAGCTCTACAAACAGGTCATTCCAGATATGATCAAGACCGAGGTGCCAAGCCTGTTGCAGGAGTTCATATCCCCGACAACCAACAATCCGACAATTGACAATTTCGCGGACCTGGCCACTCAGCTCGATGGTGCCATCCTGGTCGGCCATTCGCAATCATCCGGCTTTCCGACGCAAGCGGTTCTGAAGGGCAAGAGTGGCATCAAAGGCATCATCCAGCTCGAAACTGGTTGTTTCGGTGATCTCAATGACGCGCAGATCGAAGCGATGGCTGAAATACCAATCCTTATCATGGTTGGTGATCACTTTGGCGAACAGCCTGGTGCCGATTGCATCGCTGAAATGAAGGCGGTAAACGCTGCTGGCGGCGACATGACCTTCATTGCACTTCCCGATGCCGGCCTGAAAGGCAACAGCCACATGTTTATGCAGGACCTGAACAATATTCAGGTGGCCGATATCGTCATCGACTGGGTTGCCAAACACGTCGACAACTAACCAACCTTGAAAAGGTCGTACCAACGTTGAAATCCCGCGCAGCCAATCGGTCACGCGGGATTTTTTTTGACCACATCAAGCTGCCAATTTGAGAATCTTGCGAACATCGTCGGGGCGAATGTCACCCCCCTCGCCCAAAGCAATATGTCCGGCACGCTCCAGATGTTCGATCAAATCAGAAGCGCTGATTTTAACACCCGATTCAGATAGGCGTATCGGACAGGACATGCGAGCCCAAAAATGCTCTGTTTCCACGATAGCCAGTTCCGCTGCGCGCAAATCATCAGGCTCGACAATGCCCCAGACCTGCCGTCCGTACCGGGCCAGCATTTCCTTTTTCGCATTGAGCTTGTATCGCATCAACGAGGGCATGATCATGGTGAGCGTACGCGCATGATCGATGCCATATAGCGCCGTGATTGCATGGCCAATCATGTGGGTTGACCAATCTTGCGGCACCCCCGCCCCGATCAATCCATTGAGCGCCTGATTTGCTGCCCACATGACATTTTCACAGGCCTCTTCACTACGTGTCTCGACTAGAATAGGTCCCCACTCGATCAGAACGCGCAATATTGTCTCGCTGTATCCATATTGAATCGGCGTATTGACCGGTTGCGTCATGTACTGTTCAAGCACGTGGGTGAAAGCATCCACAGCACCATTTTCAAGCTGCCGACGATCCAGGCTCAACATGGTTGTCGGGTCCAGTATCGCAAAACGCGGACGCGCCTTTTCATTTGCAAAGGGAATCTTCAAATGGCGCTCAGTGCTGGAAATCACCGAAACCGGGTTACTCTCCGACCCGGTTGCAGGAAGCGTCAGCACTGCTCCATTGGGTAACGGCGTAATTTCGGACTGATCACCGGTCAACATATCCCATGGATCATCAATATCTGTTGCCAGCATGCACGACAAAAACTTGGATGCATCAATCACCGAGCCACCGCCAACGCCGAGAACAAACTGACTGCCCTTGTCGCGGGCAAATCGGGCCGCTTTCTGTAAAGTTTCATAGAGCGGATTTGCTTCAATGCCACCAAACTCCTCAACGACACGTCCAGCCAAACCCTTCACCACCTGATCGTAGACACCATTCTTTTTAATGCTGCCGCCCCCGAACAAAATCAGCACGCGTGCGTTGTCCGGTATTAACACACCAACCGAGCCAATTTGCCCCTTTCCAAAACGAATTTCTGTTGGATTGCACAGACTGAATTGAACCATCTGGAAGTCTCCTGTTAGCGTCGGGGGCACCCAAAGGTAATCAGGGCACGAGCCCCCGCCTTGGACCAGTTACCTGCAAGCGCATATAGTCACTATACCCTGTATTATATTGCGATTGAATGGTATCAATCCAGCGCTTAGATTTGCGGGACAAAACACCGACAAAAGCTTGCACCTACACAAAATTCCATTGAAACCGCCACATATCCGCTTGACAGACACGCCTTCTAACTCAATAATTGAAACGTTACAATAATTATATTAAATGCGCTGATCTAGGCGTATTGAAGGAGTTTGGAATGCTTGGAGGATTTATCAGTGACCTGGACACAGGAGATGTGTTCAAGCCTGTAGAATATGAGCTCACCGCTTTTATGGCGAGCGAATATGCCCACAGTTGTGAGGAGAATTGGGAAGGCTTTCACGCCGCCGCTCCCGGGCAAAAGCAGCTGCGTCCTCCCACCATGATCCATGTCGACAAGATGAGAATTCTTGAGGGAAACTGCGACAAGGAACAACGCATCAGCGGCATGAGAGGCCCAAATGCGCGCGTTCATTACGAATACAACGCAAAATACCACAGCCACGCCTATGTCGGTGACACACTTATCGTATCTGGCAAGATTACCGACCGCTACATCAAACGCGGCCGGACCTATATCGACTACTATCTTGAGGTGCGAACCAAAGAAGATGACAGGCTGGTTGTCACCTACACCGACAAGACCCTGCTCAAATACGCTTTGGAAGAGGAGGCCAAATAATGAGTCATCCAGAAAAACTGACCGTGGGAACCGAACTCAAGGGCCCCATACGCGCCGTCACGCCAGAGCGCATTGAATGGTATGACAGCGGCATGCTCTCGGCCGCCTCAAACAAGCTTGCTCAGGTCGGATCCAATATTCACACCGACGATGAATATGCTCAGTCAGAAGGCTTTCCCGCTGTCATGGCGGATGGCATGATCATGACCAACTGGTGCTCCACCATGTTGATCGAAAACTTTGGCCTTGATTATCTTGAGCGCGGATCGCTGCGCACCAAATTTATCAAGCCAATCTATCTCAACACAATTGTGCACGTCAAAGCAAAGGTCCTCTCCAAAGAGACGACTGACACCGGTACGTCCTACAAACTCGACGTCTGGTGCGAGGATCAGGACGGCCTAAAGGTTGTCGACGGCGACTCCACAATCGAGGTGCGGAACTAGCCCCCTCTGCCAATCTGTCACGGCTAAATGATCTCCCAATCATTTGGCCGAAATGGCGGGTGTTGTCTTTCC
>NVXB01000050.1 GCA_002746425.1 Hyphomicrobiales bacterium
GATCAACGCCGTCAACGATGTGAGTTTCGATTTATACCCCGGTGAGAATTTGGGCATTGTGGGCGAAAGCGGGTCTGGCAAAACCACTATTGGCCGCTTGCTGCTGCGTGTTGAAGAGCCAACATCAGGAACAATCACATTCCGGGATGATGATGGACCTCATGACGTGACCGCCATGCGGGCAAATCAACTTGCCAATTATCGCCGCGCTGTGAGGCTCATTTTTCAAGATCCATTTGCCTCACTCAATCCGCGCATGACTGTTAAGCAGATTATCAGCGACCCGCTCATCGTTGCTAAACTCGCCAAAGGCGCGGCTCTGGAAGCCCGCGTCAAAGCATTGCTGGAAATGGTGGGGCTAGAAGCCTCCGCCATGGAACGCTACCCCCATGCCTTTTCCGGCGGCCAGCGCCAACGCATTGGCATTGCGCGTGCGCTGGCACTTGATCCAAAAGTGATCATTGCCGATGAAGCGACCTCTGCCCTTGATGTCTCCGTGCGGGCGCAAATTCTGGATTTGTTGCTGGAGGTGAAAAATCGCCTTGGTCTCAGCTTCATTTTCATTTCGCATGACATTTCAGTCGTGCGCTATTTTTGCGACAGAGTGGCGGTGATGCACAAGGGCCGCATCGTTGAAATAGGCGATGCGAACACCATCTGCAGCGCGCCGAACGAGCCCTATACAAAGAGCCTGATTTCGGCTGTTCCCAATCCTGATCCGCGCAATAAGCGAATGCTGCACCGAACCCGATTCACCACGTGAAGGACCTTATAAAAATGAATAATACTGGCCTGCAAGTTCCATTTGGTGCTGTCTATTTTCGTAAATCCAACCCACCGCGTGAAGATTGGGAACGCGACTATGGCGTTGCCTCTGAGGACGGGTTGAACGTTTTCCGTCATTGGGCCATGTGGTCGGCAATTGAAGTTAAGCCCGGTATATATGATTGGGAGGAATATGATCAGCAGCTTGATCTTGCCGCAAAAAACGGCATCAAAACAGTCATTGCCGAGCTTACGCACACCGTGCCCGATTGGGCGTATCGCAAATTTTCCCATGCCCGTCAGGTGACAATCGATGGAAAGCCTCTGCCTTCAACCATGGGTGTGTCGGCAGCAACGGGTGGCTTCGCCCCCAATGGCGGCGGTGGCGGTTCTCTTACGTTGAACTGCCCTGAAGTCAGAGAGGCCGCCGGTGCATTTCTAACGGCTATGGCCGAGCGCTATCGCGGGCACCCAGGGTTACTGGGCTATGATTGCTGGAATGAGTGTAATTATTCCCCCGTTGTGGATTTCAGCGAGTATACGCAAGCCGCATTTCGCCAATGGCTAAAGGCGAAATACGGAACGCTCGATGTGCTGGCAAAGGCCTGGTATCGCTACAGCTATGCGGAATGGGATGATGTCATGGCCCCGCGCCAGATCGCACCCTATCCCGAGTGCCTCGACTGGCTGCAGTTCAAGCGTGATGACTATTACGGCCAGATGCAATTCCGCATTGATAGCGTCAAGGCGGGTGATCCTGATTGTATGATCCTCGCCCATGGTGTTGGCGGTGCCATTACCGATATGGCGGCGCGTGGTTGCGATGATTGGCTGGCGGCATCCAAGGTCGAAACCTATGGCTATACTTGGATTCAGGGCCGAAAGGGCGCGCAGCCCTGGCGTAATTTCTTTGCGGGCGATCTGACCCGCGCAGCATCACGCGGCAAACCGTTTTGGCACGCAGAACGCCAGGGCGGCCCCTTATGGATGCAGCCGCAGGTGGTTGGCCGCGACAAGGAAGATGGCCGCGTGGCTGAGCCAGAAGACATCCGTGTTTGGTCAATGTCCTCATTTGCCGCCGGCGCGCGTGGCATGTTGAACTTGCGCTTTCGCCCGTTACTGGATGGACCGCTCTTTGGTGCTTTTGGTTCCTATGGCATGGACGGCTCGCGCACGCCGCGCTCTGACATCGCCAGCAAGCTGGCAAAATGGACAAATGCACCTGAGCAAACTGAGCTAATGGCCGCATCACCGGTAAAGGGTGATATCGGTATTCTGGTTGTGCCAGAGACCCAACAATGGGATTATCTACTGTCTCATGAGGGCGGGTTTGATACCTATCAAGCAGCCATGTGGGGGGCATATCAGGGCTTCTTCGATAATAATATCCAGGCCGACTGGGTGCATATCGATGATATCGACAATTACGAAACCATCTATTTCCCCTACCCAATCATGTTGCCGTCCAAAACAGCAAACACGATCACAGACTGGGTTGCCAAAGGCGGAAAGCTTATTGCTGAGGCATGTCCGGGCTATTTTGGTGATCGCGGCAAAGTTGGCACTGTTCAGCCCAATAATGGCCTCGATGTGCTCTTCGGAGTGCGCGAAGACGAAGTGGAATTCATGCCTGACATTGGTGATCGCATCCGCTTCTCGCTGGATGGGCTTGATCTTCAAGGCGGCGGTTTCTTGCAGTCCTACACAGCAACCAGCGGAACCGAACGAGGATATTTCAATGATGGCCGCCTAGCGGTGGTCGAAAACAGCCACGGCAAAGGACGCACCCGGCTGGTTGGTACGCATACTTCTGTTGCCTATTACCGCGCGCCAACAGAAGACGGGCGTCGTTATTTTGCCGATTGCTTGAAATGGACCGGGCATAAGCAAAATGTTTCCTGCTCAAATCCACAAGTACAGGTGCGTCTGCACGCGGGATCAAACGGTCAGCGTTACGTTTGGATCGTCAACGCCAGCAGGCAACCACAATCGGGCCAATTGAGTTTTGACGCTAGTGGAGATGAGCTGAAATTCGGCCGTATTTTCTGGGCTGGCGAGAATGCTAAGGCGCAGGGTACAGGTTTCACCGTTTCGCCAAGGGATACCCTCGTTGTGTCTGTTTCATAAGCGGCTTATTGTAGGGAGCTGCAAAACATTTGCACTCTCGACCATTCCACCGGGTATGGACCGCGTGTGTTAAGGTGCAGGCGATAGGTACAGAATGTGTTTGATGCAGAAATAACAGGTTTAGAGGTCGCAGCCGCCCGGTTTTTCCGATCCTATGAGGACCATTGTTCAACACCAAATTCAGATACATTGCTCATTCTTCTTGACGCTTGCCAAAGCCTGAATAATCGAATGAACAAGGCGATAAAGCAGAGCTTTTTTAACTCCAATGAGTTTGCGGCTCTCAACGCATTGCATAATTTATTCCAACATCATCAAGGGCTTTTGGAGCAAGTTAAAACCATTCCGATTTTGCCTGAAATGCCACTCTATTCAGATTTAATGACGATGTGTTTGGTTCCAAAAGAGGTGGTTGAGCGGGCGATCAACGGAGAAAGACAATACGTAAACAAGCCCAAAATACGATCAGCACTCAAGTGGTATGGAGGTCTGGTCAACCTGAACCCTGCGCTTTTTAATTTCGCTGTGATCGTTTTTGAAAAATGTATTGAAGCAAAGATTATAGTCGATGACGCGGCTTGGGGTCGTTTCGCTGAAGTATACAATACTGAAAGCAAGAGTAACCAAACCCACTTTGTTAATGGCGATATCGTGTGTCGCTCCGCTGATGTAGATGCCATATTAAACTCGATTTACGTCAAGCATTGAAAGTGTCGCGCGGCTTAAGCCTCTCCATCGTTATCGTCTATCCTTTCGATCTCAGGCGGCACAAAAGCTGTTACCGCTGGCACAGCTTGTTGAACAGCCACAACCTCCACAAGGCAGGTTTGCGCGCTTGGCCCTTGTGCCAATTCAGAGGTTGGAAGGTCGGGTGTTAAAACATTGGGATTTCCATGTTTGCAGCAGTTTTGATCGCTTTCCCAATCAGGATCATACCAGGCACCAGTGGCAATCGCTACGACGGCTTCATGTAGGCCAGGGTCCAGTTGCACGACACTAACGCACGAACCGCGTGCGTTAAAAATGCGCACTAAATCACCCTCAACTAACCCACGTTTGGTCGCGGCCTTTGGGTGCATTTTGCAAGGTTCGCGCCCTTTGATTTTACCGGCGCGGCTATGGCTACCGTGGTCTAGTTGGCTATGCAGGCGGCGAGCCGGTTGGTGTGATATCAAATGCAGCGGATAGTGGCCTGCAAGATCGGCACCCAACCATTCTTGAGGCTCAATCCATACCGGGTGGCCGGGGTTTTCCTTGAGGCCATAACTGGCAATGGTTTCGCTAAATATCTCTATTTTGCCGGAGGGGGTGACAAGTGGATTGCCTTTGGGGTTTTTGCGAAACGCTTCAAGCATGATTTGGGATTTACCCGACACATCCAACCGCATCACATTGCGTTCTAGAAAATCCTGATAATCGGGAAGTTGGTGTCCGATGTCTTGCCCCCGCTTGCGTGTTTGCGCATAGATCTCTTGTAGCCATTGCTCTTCATTGCGCCCTTCAGTGAAAGCGGCCCTGAATCCGACTTCTTGGCTGTCACTTGGGCGCAGACGCTCGGCCAAGCCCGCAAAGATATCGTGATCATTACGTGCTTGTTCAAAAGGTTTTGCCACCTGCTGCATCGCCATGATGTAGTTATCGCGCGGTGAACAAGCGATATCATTGCGCTCCATCCCCACGGTGGCGGGAAGCACAATATCGGCAAAACGAGCAAGTGGTGTCCAAAACGGTTCATGCACAACAACCGTCTCAATTTTTTGCCAGGCGCGGCGCAACCGATTGAGGTCCTGGTGATGATGGAACGGATTACCGCCCGCCCAATAGACCAGACGAATATCGGGGTAGTTCAAATGCTGCCCATTATAGACAAAGGGTTTGCCGGGGTTGAGCAACATGTCGGAAATGCGCGCAACGGGGATAAAATTGTTGATAGGGTTCTTGCCGGTGGGAAACGCCGCCCATGGCAAATGGGCGCGATGGTTGCCAACGCCATTTACAGCGCTTAGGCCAAGCGAGAAGCCCGTGCCCGGTTTTCCAATGCCGCCCAGCATCGCGGTTAGCACAACCAGCATCCAATAATTTTGTTCGCCGTTTTGCTGACGGGTTAGCGACCAACTGGCGTTGATCATCGTGGGTATAGAGGCCATACGGCGCGCCAAGGCCTCTATGGTATCGCTGGGAATACCAGTTATCTGTTCAGCCCAAGATGCATTTTTGGGGATGCCATCACTCTCGCCCATCAGATAGGGGAAAAACTTTTCAAAACCGACGCAATAAAGCGCCAGAAATTCTTTGTCGTGCAAGTCCTCACTAACGAGCGTGTGCGCCAGCGCCAGCATCAAAGCTGTGTCGGTATTGGGGCGGATGGGCATCCATTGCGCATCCAGTTCAGCCATCACGTCGGAAGATGCAGGGCTGATGTTAACGAAGTCTACGCCGGCTTTGCGGGCGGCCAACATATCAGCGCGCTGATCGTGGCTGCCGGTGCCGCCGGAATTGACTTGCCCGTTGCGCAGCGCCATTCCGCCAAACGCGACAACCAGTTTGGCGCCCTCAGTAATGGATTTCCATGAGGTATGTTCAAGCAACAATTTTGGCAAAGACCCCACCACATGGGGCAAAATCACTTCGGCGGCGGCGTAGCTATAGGAATTGCGCGATACCGTGCAGCCACCAAACAAATTCATAAAACGTTTGAGTTGGCTCTGAGCATGATGAAACCGCCCGGCACTGGCCCAGCCATATGACCCACCATAAATCGCTTCATGGCCAAAATCATTGCGCACCCGGTCAAGTTCGCCAGCGACAAGATCAAGGGCCGTATCCCAGCTCACCTCAACAAAACTATCGCGCCCTCGCAAGGATCGATCACTTTTGATGCCTTTGTCSAGRTAGCCCTTRCGGACCATGGGCTTGCCGATACGGCATGGCCCTTCCAGCGTTTCCARCATGGCATTGCCRATGGRRGAGGGATCAGGATCACCCTCAAAGCCGTGCAAYTGGGTTGGYTTGCCGTTTTCSACGRCGACACGGTAAGCGCCCCAATGCGCRACTGTTAGCGGTAGCGCAGTTGCAGTGTTGTCGTCGTTTTYCGGAAATTYGTYATGCATGACYGAACCACTCCCATACAATTAGATGAAAGCGATCCGTTTAGCCTTCTTCTGGCCCTTCGGTCGCAATCAATAGGCACCGAGCRCTTGCTGGCAGTTGCATATTCTTCAATGCGGCAAGTGCRGCKGCACCRCTKGGYGTGGTGACAATACCATGTTTTGCTAATGTGTCAGCCGCCGCACTGGCTTCATCATCAGTAACAGTAAYAAAGCGGTCRGCATCCAWGCGTAACGCCTCAAAGGCAATCAARGAYGCATCTTTACAATCCAGCCGGCCCATATTCGAYACCGGCCCATCTACGCGCTTTARYTCRCCCGCCTCAATACTAGTGATCAGACATGGTGCAGCGTCCGGTTCRACCACTGYGATYATCGGCTGCACTGGCCAATATTCGCGAATATKCGCYGCCAKCGCACTGGCAAGACCGCCGACACCAGCYTGCACCAAAACATGATCAGGCCAACTGTCATTTTCATCAAATGTGGCCCGGCATTCTTCGGCAAGAATTGTGTATCCTTCCATCACCAAAGCGGGGCGCTCAATATAACCTTGCCATGAACCGTCAGCAAGGAGAATCCAATCGTTTTCATGTGCCGTTTTTATCGCATGAGAAACGCTGTCTTCATAGGAGCCTTTCACGYGAACAACTTCTGCGCCCGCYCTGCGGATTCGGTTGGCAAACCCTTCAGGAACCGAGGCGCAAAGCACGATGATGCCGTTGGCACCAAATATATGTGTACCAGCCGCAACCGACAGGCCATGATTGCCCGCGCTGGCGGTAATAAATGTCATGCCAGACGCAACTTGTTTGGCGTGCTCTCCCATCAAATCAGCTGTTCCAGCCGCGTCTTTAACTATTTGGGCAACAGCAAAGGCACCACCAAGAGCCTTGAAACTTCCAAGCTGCATGCGCTTGGTCTCATCCTTAACCTGTAGGGACGCGACCCCGCATTCTTCAGCTAATGTGCTGAGGTCACGCAATGGCGTTGGTTCATAGACCGGGCATTGCTGAAGCAGCTCGAGTGGTCTGTCCGCACTGCTTCTAAACAGCCTGGACTTACTTGATTGGGTTGATCTGTGGTTCTCAAATATCATATGGGCAGAATAAGGCAGGCAATAGATCAAAAAATATCATGACAGCATCAAAAGTGAGAAAATAAATCAATTTTATGTTGTTTAGTGATCGTTCTACATCACATAAAAACAAGATATTACACTCAATTCTCCCACGCGCGCGGGGTGAGAATAATGACATTTGGCAGCCTACATTTTCGTCATCGATACACGGCTACATTTTGGGGGTTCCACCGTTCCACTCGTAACAAAACTGTCCGCAGAACTACGCCAGCGCATGCTTGAATGGCGACATGATCTGCATTGCACACCAGAATTGGGGTTCGAAGAATACGATACTGCCCAATTCATTGCCGAGAAATTGCAGTCGTTCGGCATTGAGGTGCATGAAAAAGTTGGCGGCACCGGTGTTGTCGGCGTTTTGCGACGCGGTGATGGTCAGCATTCCATCGGACTGCGGGCAGACATGGATGCACTTCCAATCACTGAACAAAGCAAATTGGCCTATCGCTCGGTTCATGAGGGGCGCATGCATGCCTGCGGACATGATGGCCACATGACAATGCTACTTGGTGCGGCGTGTCACTTGGCGAAAAAGGGCGCGTTTGACGGAACGGCTGTCTTCATTTTCCAACCGGATGAGGAAAACGGCCGCGGCGCTAAAGCCATGATAGATGACGGCCTGTTCGAGCGTTTTCCCATTGACATCGTCTACGCCATTCACAATTTGCCCGGTCTGGAAAGTGGACGAATCGCGGTGAAATCAGGGCCTATTATGGCATGCGAAGATACGTTCAAAATTAACATCACGGGCAAGGGTGCCCATGCCGCTATGCCACACAGGGGAATCGATCCGATTGTCATTGGCGCCGAGATTGTCACAGCGCTGCAAACAATCGTCTCTCGAACGCTGGACCCGTTGGACAACGCCGTCGTATCGATAACCGATTTTTGCCCAAATGGGGCAAGAAACACGATCCCTGACAGCGTTACTCTTTCAGGCGACGTACGCTCCTTTAGCCCGGCAGTACAAAATCGTATAGAAAAGACGATGCAGCGGATTGTTGCGGGGATTTGCGCGGCGCATGGCGCAAGACAAACCGTCCAGTATCACCGCGAATATACAGCCACAGTCAATACTCAGCGCGAGGCAGGCATTGTTGCAGAGCAGGCTGTGGCAGCGCATGGCGGGGATATGGTCAATCCGGATTGCCTGCCTCTTATGGCATCGGATGATTTTGGCCTCATGTTACGGGCACGCCCAGGAGCCTATTTCTTTCTTGGCAACGGTGTAACCGGGGCGTCTGGTCGAAGCCTTCATAATCCTGGTTATGATTTTAATGATGACATTCTTGCAACCGGCGCACAGTTTTGGGTGCGCATGGTACAAACGCAATTATCTGTCTAAGCGGGAGGTCCGATGAGCACCAAATACAATAGCGCAACTTGCCCCCAAGTTCCTGCACGCGGTTTTACAGCAGCCGAGTTTGAAACGCGCTGCGCCCGTACGCAAAAAATGATGGCTGTCGCAAATATTGATGCGCTTCTTTTGACCACAGAACCGGAAATTCGTTATTTTACCGGCTTTTTGACGAGGTTCTGGCTCAGCCCCACCCGGCCATGGTTTTTGCTTGTGCCTGCCAGTGGCAAGCCTGTGGCTATTATACCATCCATCGGAGCTGACAGTTTTGCCGCGACCTGGCTTGATGATGTGCGCACCTGGCCTTCGCCGCAGCCCGAAGACGAAGGTTTGACGCTGCTTAGCGCTACCTTGAATGAAATCATTGGCCCCTCTGCACAGATAGGGATGCCGGAAGGCCCCGAAACGCATTTGCGCATGCCAATGGGCGATTTCACGCGATTGAGATCACTTTTGCCCAATGTTTCCTTTACCGATGCGACAGAGATCATCCGTGATTTGCGTATGATCAAATCACCTGCTGAGATTGAGAAAATCTCCTATATCTGCGATTTGGTGTCCGGGGTGTTTGAAGATTTACCCGAGCTGATACATAGCGGCATGAGCGAGATAGACATTTTTCGCCACTTCAAAATTGCCTGCCTGACGCGCGGTGTTGATGATGTTGATTATCTCGTGGGTGGTGCAGGCCCGGGTGGTTATACCAACATAATATCACCGCCATCACAGCGGCGGGTTGGCCCGGGCGATGTACTGATGCTGGATACCGGCGCGGTGTTTGACGGTTATTTTTGTGATTTCGATCGTAATTATGTTTTTTGCAAACCAGAGGACCATGTGAAACACGCCTATGAGACACTCATCGAAGCAACCCAGGCAGGCTTTGATGCAGCGCTGGTGGGCGCATGCACAGCAGATGTCTTTGAGACAATGAACCGGGTTCTGGCGAAAGAAAATTCTCAAACCAACAATGTAGGGCGCATGGGGCATGGTCTGGGCATGCAGATAACCGAATGGCCCTCGCTTACAGCAACAGACCAAACCCAATTGCGCCCCGGCATGGTTTTAACACTAGAGCCAGCTCTCGATCTCAAAAACGGGGCGATGATGGTACATGAGGAAAATATTCTAATCGGTGCAGATGGCCCAACTTGGCTCACTCGTTTGGCACCGCCATCGCTTCCAATCATTGGGGCCTAAATCGCCGCTCCTAAACCATTGGCACAGTCATGCCGATTTTAGTGCGGTGCATAACAACTGAAGTCCTAAAACTCTTCACATTTGTATCGGCAAAAAACAGGCGGTTGGTAAGCTGTTCAAAATCTTCCATGTCTTTGGCAAGAGCGATGAGCGCAAAATCGGCTTCACCAGTAATATAATAGCATTGCTGGACAAGCGGCTCGGCCTTAACTTTACGCCTGAATGCGTCCAGCTGATCGCGCCGCTCGCGTTCCAATTGCACCATAACCAGAAAAGTCATGCCGTAACCAACTGCTTTGGGAGAGATCAACGCAGCATCCCCGATGATCACGCCATCGGCCTTCAAACTTTTGATGCGCCGCTGAACTGTTGCCACTGACAGTCCCGTTTCATAAGCAATCGTCTCCAAACGCTCGCGGGCGTTAGCCTGCAACAATCGAAGAATTATCATATCGGTTTCGGTTAAATCTGCCATGACACACTCACATCAATTGTTTGAATAATTTGATGGTTTTTTCTCATATTACCATCATTATCAACGACTACCACTGCATCTCTAGTTGTTATCATACCTCTAAAGTGCACGAAAGACACTTCAGAAAAAACCTGCGCTCGCGTCATTAATTGGGAGAACTACAATGAATAAATTAGTCAAATGGCTGTCTACGGCTGCTGTTTTCTGTGGTATCGTCGTTGGGTTGACCGCCACCGCCAATGCCGACAAACTCACAGACCGGATTGCAGCCGGTGAACCTGTGCGCCTTGGCTTTGCCACCGCTATTCCTTGGGCCTACCCAGGCGATGATGGCAAGCCACTTGGTTTTGTCAACGCCGTTACGCTGGTGGTTYTGGAAGAAATGGGCATCACCAACATCGAAACCTCTGTTAATGAATGGGCTGGCCTCATTCCAGGTTTGCAGGCCAACCGCTATGATCTTGTCACCGGTGGCATGTACATCCTCAAAAGCCGCTGTGAGAACATGAATTTCTCCGATCCTATTGGATTGTTTGGCGATGCGTTCYTGGTGCCTGCTGGCAATCCCAAAAAYATCCACAAYTATCAGGAYATCATCAAAACGGGYGCSAAAATGGTAACTGGTGCTGGCTTCAACACTGTGGAAGCTGCCAAAAAAGAAGGTGTTCCTGAAGATCAGATGATGCTTGTTGCCGGTGAAGTTGAAATCCTTGCAGCYATGAAAGCAGGGCGCGCAGATGCMGCYGTTCAGACTTTCTTTGGCGCGCAAGAGCATGTCAATAATACAGGCGGTAAGTTTGAAGTGACCGATCCTGCTGAYATGCCTGACTGGACCAAAAACTGGGTCGGTATTGGYATGAGCAAGTCYAATCCAGATTTYCTTGCCGCKTTCAATGCAGCAATGGTCAAAGTCATCGGCACAGAMAAATGGCTGGCAGCTGCCAAGCCTTATGGCTACACAAAGTACCARCTTCCAGGYGAYAACGCTTCAACAGCGTTTGCCTGCGAAAACCGATAAGCTAAAGTCTAGGGCAGCGCAGAGCATCAAAATCGATTGATCTGTGCTGCCCTGATACGTTCCTATTGATAGGTCCCTATCAATAGGGTTGCTCAAAACGGGGTTTCACTTTGTGTCATATTACGAATATCTGATCACATATACGCCCAAGCTGCTATCCGGCGCTTACGTGACCCTTCTGCAGCTCATTTGTGCAACGGCTTTGGCAATGGCCATGTCCTTGATTTTTGGCATTATGCGACTGTCACGAAGTGGCCTCGTTAATGCTGGCGCCCTGATCTATATAGAGTTTTTTCGCGGYACATCCCTGTTGGTTCAGCTGTTCTGGATCTACTATGTGCTGCCGCTTTTCGGTGTAACGCTTTCATCATTTGTTGCGGGCTTCGTGGCGCTTGGACTGAATTATGGTGCCTATGGCGCAGAAATTCTGCGCGGCTCGATACAGGCTGTTCCAAAAGCGCAATGGGAAGCCACCATCGCACTAAACATGTCGCCTGCGCAGCGTATGCGCCGGATCATCATTCCCCARTCTTATCCSATTTTGCTRCCACCAGYGGCCAACCTTATGGTGGAATTGCTCAAGGCTACTGCGCTTGTGGCGTTTATCTCCGTGCTCGATCTGATGTTCGTTGCAAAACAAATCAACGCGACAACCTGGATGTCGACCCAGACATTTGGTACCGCTCTGATCATTTACTACATTATGGCCAGGTTCGTGCTCACCCCCTTTCTGAGGCGCCTGGAACTTATGGCCGCCCGGAAACTGGGCAGAACATAAGGAGGTAAGATCATGGAATGGCGCTGGGACTATACCTTCGAAATTCTGCCCCGCATGCTGTGGGCGACGCTTAACACACTCATGGCTGCAGGCATTGGTTATCTGATCGCTCTTGTCGTCGGGCTGATATTTCTGCTCGCGCAACGCACCAAATACAAACTGGTCAACATCATTGTCAGGGAATGCGTTGAATTTATCCGATCGACCCCGCTGATTGTCCAACTGTTTTTCGTCTATTTTGTTGCACCGGAATTCGGCATTGTGCTGTCCGCATGGACGGCGGCAATGATGACAATCGGTCTGCATTTTGGCACCTATCTTTCCGAGGTCTATCGCGGGGGGCTGGCAGCCGTACCGCGCAGTCAATGGGAAGCTTGCCGCGCGCTCAACCTCAGCCCTATTCGCACCTACACACGGGTTATTTTGCCGCAAGCGCTACCGGCAAGCCTACCGGGGATGGGTAATTATCTGGTGGGCATTTTCAAAGACACCCCGATGCTATCAACCATTGGCGTTGTGGAGTTAATGCACACGGCCAATGCGCTTGGCGCGGAGACATATCGATATCTGGAGCCCTACACCATGGTAGGCTTCATTTTCTTGATGATTTCGCTGCCAACTGCTGCAGGTTTGAGATGGCTGGAAGCTTATGTGGCCCGGTCAATGGGCATCATCAAATGAACCAAGTGGGGTCCCATTTCAAATGACTGACACGACATTTCCTCTGACGCTTCCAGAAGGAAGCCCAATGGTGCGATTTGCCAGCGTAACCAAACGCTATGGCGACCTAGTTGTCCTGGACAATCTGGATTTGGATATCAACGCCAATGAGATGGTCTCCATCATTGGCCCATCGGGGTCCGGCAAAACCACTGTGCTGCGCATGCTCATGACATTGGAAACCATCAATGAGGGTGTCATCTATGTGGACGGCAAACCGCTGACCCATATGGAGCGCAACGGTGTGCTGGTCAAAGCGGATGAAAAGCATTTGCGCAAGCAGCGGGCCAATATCGGCATGGTGTTTCAGCAGTTCAATTTGTTCCCACATATGACGGCCTTGGAAAACTGCGTAGAAGCCCCCATTCATGTGCTGGGGCTTTCGCCCAAGGACGCAGCAGAACGCGCGCTTGATTTGCTTGCTATGGTGGGCATGGCCGAGAAAAAAGATGAGCATCCCAGCCGTCTTTCCGGCGGTCAGCAACAACGGGTTGCCATCGCCCGCGCCCTTGCCATGCGCCCCAAGGTTATGCTGCTCGATGAGGTAACGTCCGCGCTTGATCCTGAAGTCATTGGCGAAGTGCTGAACGTTATCCGCGAGCTTAACAGCGAACATTCCCTCACCATGCTAATGGTTACCCACCAGATGGGATTTGCCCGCGAAATTTCAGATCGCGTGTGTTTCTTCTCAGAAGGCAAGATTGCTGAGCAGGGATCCCCTGAGCAACTATTCACAAACCCGACCAACGAACGCACACAACAGTTCTTGAGCGCCGTGCTGCAGGGGGAATGATCTCCGATTCATTTGGAACGAGTAGAGAATATCCYTAAACGGTGCAGTAGTTTGAAATAATTGTTTGTATAAGTTGCGATGCCTTTTTTGAAGACAGCGTAATCGTTGCAAATCCAAGGAAATACTTTATGCGTTCTACCTCGCAGGGGGAGAAAGGRCGCGCATAAAGCTTCTAGCCATTTATTAACAACGTTAAAACGTAAAAGACATTCTTGGCGAACAGGGTCAGTAATGGTCGCTGCTGCTGTCATATGATAGGTTTAATGAGTCTTCAGGCTAGGTATTGCTCGAGAACGCAACGATATTGCTAGCTCTGTCCTGAATTGTTTGCAGAATTATAAGAAAATAAATTTTTGAATTGAGTGTCAGCCAACTACCCTTATCCAAGAACTATGTAGCTCCTGAATACATATCCAATCATTAATCGATACCGTGTGCCGGGAGGTTTGATATGTCCGTTACTCAAAGGGCGATGGCCCTTTATCTCAGCGAGAAAAGCCATGAATATTATAAAATACCCGCGCACGTGGCATGTTGAGGGGTCACGTTTGCAGCTCGGAGATTTGAGCGATGATAAACCAATTGTTGAATTGCGTGGTCAGTTTCTCATTATAGAAGAGAAAGTTGATGGCGCAAATTCTGGCATATCTTTTCAATCAGACGGCACACCAAAGCTTCAAAGTAGAGGCCATTTCTTGGTAGGTGGTTACCGCGAAAGACATTTCGACCTTCTGAAAACATGGGTAAGCGTGCATGCGCCACGACTCTTTGAAGCTCTTGGCACACGTTATATTATGTACGGAGAGTGGATGTATGCAAAGCACACGGTTTTTTATGATCAGCTAGCGCACTATTTTCTGGAATTTGACGTCTATGATTGTGCAGTGCATAGATTTTTGTCCAGTATTGCGCGACGTGACCTGCTGAAAGGTCTCCCTGTTATGCCCGCCCCAATTGTGTATCAAGGGATCATCGCAACCAAGTTTGACATAAAAGCGTTGGTGAAGCCATCAATCTACAAATCTGAGAATTGGCGTAGCTCGCTGGCTATAGCAGCTGAGAAATCAGGAAGCCGAAGTGATTTTGTAGAAAAACAAACTGAAAATAGCAACATGGCTGAAGGAGTGTACTTGAAGCTTGAAGATGGCGCTATCGTCACAGACAGGTTCAAATATGTCAGGGGAGATTTTCTTCAAGCAATAGAGGCATCCGACGGGCATTGGCAAGATCGCCCGATCTTGCCAAATGGCTTGGCAGCAGGGGTGGATATTTTCGCACCGGTTCTTGGTGTTAAAGGAGCTTACGATGAAAGGCTCTAAAAGTGTGGTGTTTGAAAAACTGCGTGACCTAGTGCCAAGAGGTCCTGAATGGAGCATTGATTGGAGTGTAATTTGGGGTTTGTTTTCGGAGCTTTCAGCGCTGGATGATTGTCCCCAAGATCCTATCCATCATGCTGAAGGTGATGTGGGAAAGCACACGCGTATGGTGGTCGAAGCGCTGGTTGCTATGGAGGATTGGCAGGCCTTGCCGCCCATCGATCAAAGTATTCTTTTTTGGGCTTCTTGTTTTCATGATATAGGCAAACTTGGTACAACCAAACATGAAGAAGATGGTCGTATTTCCTCACGTGGTCATTCGCGGTTGGGAGCTGCTATAACACGAGGTATTTTACGCGATATAGGAGCTGATTTCTATTGGCGAGAGGCTGTCTGTGGGATCATTCTGAAGCATCAGCTACCGTTTTGGCTCATTGAACGCTCAGATCCGGAGCGAATGGCCATTGAAACCTCCTTGGTATGTCGACCCAATTTGCTTTGCCTTCATGCGCAAGCGGATGCTTTGGGGAGAATATGCAACGATAAACAGAATCTCCTCGATAATGTGGCACTGGCAAAAGAAGTTTTCATTAAAATGGATTGTTTGGACGACCCTTTTCCATTTGCAAACGATGAAAGCCGACTCGCTTTCTTAGGCAGTGAAAACCGAGATCCGCATTATGCCGCCTATGAGGATTTTCGTTGCACTGCATATGTTATGTCGGCCTTGCCTGGATCTGGCAAAGACACCTGGATTGCTTGCAATCTTTCCGGAGTTCCTATGGTTAGCCTTGATGTCATTCGAAAAGAAATTGGCGTTTCAGCGACAGGTAATCAAGGGCGTGTCATCCAAGCAGCTTATGAATTGGCGAAAACTCACCTGCGGAACGGGCGTGATTTTGTATGGAATGCAACAAATGTTACGCAGCAGACGCGCGGGAAAGTACTGCGATTGTTGCGAGGCTATGGCGCTTTGATACACATAATTTATATTGAGGTGTTGCCGGCACAGTTGGATAAACAAAACACTGCACGACATCAGGTTGTACCAAAAAAAGTTGGCCAAGCGCTCGCTCGGAAGCTAGAGCCGCCAAGTCGTTCTGAGTGCCATCTATTGACCAATGTACTCCCTCCTGAAATTTGCGATACCTGTGCTCGCTAATTACTTAATGGCTTGGTGGAGAGCTGATTGTCAGCCAGAAATACTATCGAAAATCATCTGTTTTTGAATAGGTGTCTTGGGTAAATTTGAAAGATGTGATTTCAATTTCTCTATTCGACTTCAATCGATCGCGTTAAGCTGCATAAAGGCTATGCACGGTGCCCATGAATCTACGTATTTGGCAAAGCCTGTATTCACGTCAGCATTTTGGAGTGTATTAAAAGGTACGTTTTGTGCCCGTTACGAATGCCGTTATTCACAGTCATTACTACGCGCAGTTTTTGTTACCAATAGATTTCCATCCGACTTCAATCAGATAGAAGTTAAGGTGTTTTTTAGTTTAAATTTTGATTTCGCATTAAAGTATATCAGATAGAGATGCTCATGCCCTCGCAGTCCAAGCCTGACCCTTCTAACTCTCTGGTCGAAAGCCTCTCCCTTGAGCCAACTGCCTCTGGTTCTCTGAGCGGGCTTAGCTTTACGGTAAAGGACAATATCGACATTGCAGGTCACAAGACATCTTGTGGCAGCCCGGCATGGCGGGACCAGCATCTGACGCCCAAGCACAATGCTCTCTGTGTTGATCAGGTTTTGGCTGCAGGAGCGCGCTGCGTAGGTAAAGCTGTGGCAGATGAGTTTACCTATAGTCTGGCAGGCGAAAACCAGTTTTTTGGCACGCCGCGCAATGCAAAAGCTCCAGATCGTATTCCTGGTGGTTCATCAAGCGGATCTGCTGCCTCGGTCGCAAACGGCATAGCTGATTTCTCTATCGGCACAGATTCAGGTGGCTCAATCCGCGTTCCAGCCAGCTTTTGCGGTGTTTGGGGGATGCGGCCTTCACTGCACCGGATTTCCGAGGCAGGTGTGCTGCCGTTTACACCAAGCGTTAGCACTGTTGGCATTCTCGCTGCTCGTATGGATACCCTGGACAAGGCTATCCGTGTGCTGCTGCGTCGCAGTAAGCGCCCAGTGGCACCTTTGCGGCGCATACTGGTGTTGGCCGATGCAATGGAGATTTGTGACGCAACAGTCCGTATCGCGGCTGAGCGCGCGCTGGAGAGAATTGCCCACCGCACTGGTATCGTCCCCGAGCTAATTCGCTTTGCACAGATCGTCGGGCGCGACATCCCGCTGAGTGCGTGTAATGAAAATGCTCTACGGGATTTGCAGACGATGGAGTTTCAAAACACGGTTGGAAACTGGATTGAAAACAACAAACCACATACTGGCACGGACTTTTCAAAGGCTTATGAAAATGTTCGTGGCTTTGACCGTATTTCGGCGCTGGCCAGCCTTGATCGTTGCGAGCGAATTTTTGAGGAACTGAATGATTTTTTGTCTTCTGGAACCGTGATTTGTTTCCCGACAGCACCTTTTATTGCGCCCTTCAAGAACTCGCTCAACACAGAAGAATCGGTGGGTAATTTTTATGGGCGTACAATGGCGATCACGGCTTTTTCGGGCATCGGGCGTTTGCCGGAAATCTCAGCTCCTCTTCTAACCGTTGAGGGGTGCCCTGTTGGCCTTTCTATTGCCGCAGGGCATTATCAAGATGAGTTTTTGCTGGGCGCAGTAGAGGAAATGCTGGGCTGAGRAGAGTYTTRGGTWGRTCGCTGCAKGTGGCGCTCATGAATTACGCCAATATCAGCACCCTCGGCCGCGTTCAATAATGGTTGYCAAAACCTGATYWGGGTCTTGTTTCCACCAATTCTGTGCTGAGAAGATTTCYACYTCRTTCAACCCRTTAAACCCTTCGGCYTCAACRGCGGCACGTAAAGCCYTGATGTCGATGGCACCGTCACCCATCATCCCGCGATCGGTCAGCATGTCTTGTGTTGGCACAAGCCAATCACAAATATGAAAYGCCAAGAGGCGGTCTTTGCCMGCYCGYTTAATTTGAGGAAGAATATCTGGGTCCCACCACACATGATAAACATCGACCGCTGCGCCGATRYCGTCTCCAAGTTGATCGCAAATATCCAAAGCCTGGCCCAATGTGTTCACGCAGGCCCTGTCTGCGGCATACATGGGGTGCAGCGGCTCAATGGCGATTTTCATGTCGACCGTACGGGCGTATTCCAGTGTTTTAGCAAGCCCGTCTGTTACCATTTGGCGCGCGCCCTGAATATCCTTTGAACCTTCAGGCAGGCCGCCGACAACCATAACCAGGCAGGCMGCGCCTATYGCAACGGCTTCATCAACCGCTCGGCGGTTGTCATCAAGCACGGCATCGGTCAACGCGCCCTCGGCCGTGTACCAGCCACCACGGCACATGCCGCTAACCTGAAGCCCGGAATCCTTGATGATGCGCGCAGCTTCATCCACGCCAGCCTCATGCAGCTTGTCGCGCCAGGGAGAAATGCCCCCAAGCCCGTGGCGAAGGCACCCATCAACACATTCACGCAAGGACCACTGCTCACGCACKGTGGCMGTRTTCAGTGATATTCTATCTGGTGTAAGTCCCGGCATCARCTCACCCCCCGTGTCGCAAATACMGCTCTTGCGCGTTCCGCTGAGCGTTCYGGRYTGGTGAACAGTCGCGCTTCATTGGCCAGTTTTACAATCTCGGCRAGATGCAGTGTSGAACGGGTGCTTTCCTGRCCGCCRACCATGGTGAAATGRTYCTGATGGCCRTTYAGATAAGCAAGAAACACAACGCCGGTTTTATAGAACCGGGTTGGCGCGCCAAAGATATGGCGTGACAAAGGCACGGTTGGATCAAAGGCTGAGTGATAGGCGCTAAGGTCATTCACTGCCAAAGCATTGAGAGCTTGTGCGGCGGCTCCGGCAATCGGATCAAAAATGCCAAGCAAAGCGTGCGAATAGCCTTCATCATCCCCTTTGATCAAGTCGGGGTARTTGAAGTCATCACCAGTRTACATCACAACGTCAYTSGGCAGGCGACGGCGCATTGATATTTCTTTTTCCGCCGACAAAAGTGAAACCTTGATGCCGTCGATATGARCAGCATTTGCTTTGATGATGTCCAGGCAGCAGTCCAYTGCTTGGAAATGGTCGTTTGAGCCCCAGTATCCTTGCAGCGCAGGATCGAACATTTCGCCAAGCCAATGCAAAATGGCCGGTTGCTGCAGCCCGCCCAAGACACACTCATAAACGCGCGCATAGTCATCTGGGCCTTTGGCCACAGCGCACAAGGCACGAGAAGCCATGAGGATGACCCGGCTACCGGTTGCTTCCACTGCTTCGCATTGCATTTCATAGGCCGCAATTACGTCATCGACTGTTGTTTCAGGCGTTAATTCCAGATGGTCGGTCCCGGCACCGCTTGCGATCAGATGTTCATTCAGCTTGGCCAAAGAGGTTGACCGGCGGATAAGTTCCAGAGACGTTTCCCAGTCCAGGCCCATACCACGCTGGGCGGTATCCATGGCTTCCGCCACTCCAAATCCAAGACCCCAAAGGTGTTCGCGATAAGCAAGAGTGGCATCCCAATCGATGGCCACACCAATCCATGGATCAACATCTGCGAGCGGATCGGCAACCACATGCGCTGCGGCATAAGCTATGCGGTTCCATGTATTACCGCTTGCGGGGGCAGGGCCCGCGACAAGACTGTAGGATGAGATGGATCTATCGGCGTTTGGAAGCAGAATGTTGGCCATTTGTTACACCTCAAGCGCTGGCAAATCGACCCAGCGACGTTCGCGGGCGGACTGATAGCCAGCTTCGGCCAATTGCACGCCTTTTGCGCCTTCAAGAAGTGAGTATTTCCATTCGCCATCTTCCACCACATGACGAAGAAACTGTTCCCACTGAACTTTGAAACCATTGTCCAAAACGGCGTTATCCGGCACTTCTTCCCAATTCTCAAAGAAATCAATTTTCTGGGGTTCATCAGGATTCCAAACGGGCTTTGGTGTGTTTACCCGGTGCTGGCTGTAGCATTTATGCAGCCCGGCCACGGCCGAACCATGAGTGCCATCAATCTGGAAGGTTACAAGATCATCCCGGCGCACCCGCGTGCACCAGCTGGAATTGATATGCGCCACAATATCGCCCTCAAGCTCGAATGTCGCGTAAGCAGCATCATCGGTCGTCGCTTTATATGATTCACCGTTTTCATCCCAGCGGGTTGGGATATGTGTTGCGATCTTGCAGCTGACGGCTCGAACTGGCGCAACAATGTTATCAAGCACATAACGCCAATGACACAGCATATCGGATACCATGCCACCGCCGTCTTCCTTGCGATAATTCCAGCTTGGGCGCTGCGCTGCCATCCAATCGCCTTCAAAAACCCAATAGCCAAATTCGCCTTTCACAGACAGAATTTTGCCAAAAAATCCACTGTCACGAAGGCGTTTCAGTTTGATCAAACCCGGCAAATCCAGCTTGTCGTGAACGATGCCATTCTTCACCTTCATCTTGATGGCATGTTTTGCAATAGACAGAGCTTCGTCCAGGCTTTCGGATACCGGCTTTTCACAATAGACATGCTTGCCTGCATCAATCGCCTTACGAAGCAAGCCCGGGCGCAGCTGGGTGGAGGCGGCATCGAAGAATATTGTATCGTTGGGATCCGCCAAAGCGGTATCAAGGTCGGTTGTCCAGCGCTCTACATTATGGCGCTTGGCGAGTGCTTCGATCTTGTCGCTATTGCGGCCAACGATAATGGGATCGGGTACCAAGAACGAACCATCTGACATGGCCAATCCACCCTGATCACGAATGGCCAATACAGACCGGATAAGGTGTTGGTTCATACCCATGCGTCCAGTGACGCCGTGCATAATGATGCCGATGCGCTGAGTTCTCAAAGCAGTTTTCCTCCCAAAATACAAAACCTGTTGCCGCTCACGGGGTCCGGCGCGACGTAACTTACCAACTAGTAAGTTATATAGCTGAAGGCGTCAAACATTTTCACGTATCTGGGCCAGATGAAGGCTATTTATTGAGAATTTGTGTGTCGTTAGAAACGTCAAGGGAACGGGAGCTACCAAAGCCCGGTTCGTTGAGCGATTCAAACTTGATATGGCCTGAATCAATGCGAAGCGCAGGCCGCGCGCCCGAAGCATCATAAAGGTCGCTATGTCTTTGGGTTATCTGGCTTATTTCCTTGTTGGATGCACCTTGCATGCCGCCGGCGAAATGGTGCCCGTTGCGCTCGGTATGGACGATGCCAACCGCCGCTCCCATTAAGGTATCTTGCTGCAAGCAAAGGCCGGGCTGGCAGGTTAAATCTTCGCCAGAAAGAAACGCCTCATGGCCTTCAGATTTGAAGTGCTGGACACGGCAAAAATTCAGCAGCGCCCGGAACACACTCTTGCAGCTTTTTACGCTTGTCCCGCGCCAGCCCAATGACCATGCTTGAGCAAAAGACCCATCATGATCATCACTTTCATCAATGATCAATGGCAGGGTGCCGGTGTCGTTTGATATTTCGGTTTCCAGAGCAATTTCACGGGCAAAGGGTTGCTCAATAAACAGGGTGGCATCACGCATTTTTGCCAGAGTTGATGTGGATTGAAATCCCTTCAAAAACACTGGAAATGCATCGGCCGAATATTGCTCATTTGCGTCCAATGTCACTGCGAGGTTTTTACAGTGCTCTAGCAGTGGGGCAATCGCCATCAAACGCTTTAGGTCATTATCAACATTGCCTTTCAGTTTGATTTTGAAGGCGCTGATGCCGGTTCTATCCATGACATCCTGCAAGGCAACGGGGCCATCATCATTAACGAGCGGCTCTGCATCTGCCGGGTAGAGCGGAGCATCAGCACCAACCGTATGGCGGATTTGCATCGTCCATTTCGGGCGGATTGATGAAAGGCCTTGAGAAATCATGCGTTCGCTCAAGCCAGGACCAGCTCGTTCTGTAAGCCCAAAAATATCTTGGTGCGCGCCATCGAAAAAATTGCACTCTGCCGCTTGGCAAACAGCATCAATCAGCGCCATTTCAACAAGAGCTGGTCCAAACCCTGCCGCCAGCGCTGGTGTTACTTTGGGCATTTTCTCCAAAACGCCCGTATTAATAGCGGTACAAATGTGGGCGGTTGGTCCACTCAAACCCTTAGCAGATTTACATGCCTGAAGAATGGATTGCCGAAGGGTGTTGACCGTATCAGCATTGGTTTGATCCGGGCGCTTGTCGAACCAGCGAGGGACCATCAATTGAGCCGACAGCCCATTGAAAATTTTCCCGCGGGTTTCAATTTTTACGGCAACGAATGCCTCAGCGGTTTCGGTCACCACTGTGTCTCCGAATTGAAATGGCAATCGCATAGAAACGGCGCGCTCAGTTGCTGAAATTGAAACGATCCTGATATCCAATGAATTTTCGCTCATCCGGTTTCCTGCAATTTAAAAATGTCTGTAATTGTTTTATGACCGATGCGCGCCGTGGTCGTGGCGTCAGTTTGCACCCTGAACGGTTCAATCGTTACCGGGCTATTCCAGTTGCAACTTTGAATAGCCCTGACAATATCGTGAAAAGGATCGTCCCCCATGCCAGGCGCACCGCGGTTACTGTCATTGAGATGGACATGTCCGATCATCCCGCTTGGCAGCCAATTCCGAATGGTATGAGCGACCGAGGTGCTTTCTGAAAAATGGGCGGAGCTGGTATCTATCATCGTCGCAAAAGCAGGGCTCGCCACCGCATCAGCAAGCTCTGCTCCTTGCGCAACTGTGTTGACAAAGGCTGTTTGGCCCGGATCTAAGGGTTCGATGCAATAGACCAATCCACGTTGGGCCGCGTGCTCCGCGACGGGTTTGAAAATTTCTCGGGCTGTTGCAAAAGCCGTTGCATAATCAGAAGGGTCAATGACGCGCTGTTGCGGTGATCCATGCACCATCACCTTGCCACCTAAGTTCGCACAAAGATCGACCAAACCACAAAGGACTGCGATGGTTTCTTTGGCGCAAGAGGCGTCTGTGATTGATAGTTTTGGCCAGGATGTTAGCAGCCAGTGCAATCCGGTCATTTGCAAACCGGTAGCATCCATGGCTTCGCGCATGTTTGCAATTTCGGCGTCGCCAAGAGCGAGTGGGTTCTTGCCCAAAGTACCAGGCGCTATCTCAATCCCATCAAAGCCGATGTCGGAAATGATTTGGCACTGGGCCTTAAAATCCAAGCCCTCATAAGCCAGCAATTCATTGCAAAACGCGAGCGGAAACATCTAATCGTCTCGGCGAAGGTATTTGACCACCATTTCCGCCGCCTCGCGCCCGCGCCGTTCCAACCACTCATCGTCAATTGAGCATTCAAATACTGCTCTTAACGTATGAATGTTTGAAATTGGAAAATAGCAAAGTGATGCAATGAAAATGTACAGCTCAACTGGTTCTATCCCGCTTCGAAATGTGCCTGCCTCTTGTCCYTTTTTGATGATTGTATCAAGGTCCGCGATCAAAGCCGATTGTATCTCGCTGGCGTCTCCGATCTTGCGTATCGAGTCCCCMCCGCGCAGATTTTCGGTGTTGAGCATATTAATGAACCAGGGATTTTGGCGATAGTGCTCCATGGTGAAGATCACCAGAGCTTCAATGGCTGCCTCGGGGGATAAACCAGCCATGTTCAACGCGTTTTCACCATGCCTAATCTGCACATAGGCCTCACGCAATGAGGCGGCATAGACGGCATCCTTGTCACCAAAATACTCGTAAATCAGTGGTTTACTTATGCCGGCACGCCTGGCAATTTCATCGATACGTGCGCCAGCATAACCTTTGGTCGAAAATTCAATCAGGGCAGAATCGAGTATCGATTTRCGTGATGCTGCAGCATCGCGTGGCCTCGGGGTTTTCTTTTTYCCAGCCTTTTTCGTTGCTGAACCAGCTTTAGTCATGATGTTTATTGCCCCCAAATAGACGTCCCAATAGCCGTTTTACGAGTGGGGTTCCAGACAGGATAGATAAAATCACAAGGAGCGCAAAAAATGCAGAGATAGGCCTTGTGAAAAACGGGGTCATATCTCCGTCCGTTAATATCAGGCCGCGCCTCAAGCTTTTGTCCAAAAGGTCACCCAAAATAATACCTAAAACCAGCGGTGGCATTGGGTATTTCATTTTCCTGAGCAAGAAACCAACAATGCCAAAAAACACCATAACCCAAACGTCAAACAGCCTTTGCGAAATTGCGTAAGGACCGATGACACAGAGCGTGAAGATAATTGGCATCA
Source organism: Hyphomicrobiales bacterium (assembly GCA_002746425.1). Taxonomy (GTDB): domain Bacteria; phylum Pseudomonadota; class Alphaproteobacteria; order Rhizobiales. Next base: position 24,101 of record NVXB01000050.1, read on the forward strand.
AAAACCCGTTTGGAACACGAAGAACCGAAACGAAAAGTGGCGTCAGAGTTAAACCGAAAACCAGTATCGCCAACGTTGCAAGCAGAAGCATCATCGCAATTGAATAGATGAACGTTGGTTGTTCAATCATGATCATGGGTCCAGGACGAATGCCATGAATGAACAGTGCCGCGATGAGCACGGCAGAAGGAGCAGAGCCGGGAATGGCCAGAGTAATAGCGGGAATTAATGAGCCTGGCACAACCGCACTATTGCCGGTTTCTGCAGCAATCAAACCCTCGTGCGATCCTTTGCCAAACAGATGCTTCTCTTTGCTGCGGCTGCGCGCCGCTGCATAAGATGCCCAAGCGCCAATATCTTCGCCAACCCCTGGGATGATACCGACCAAAGTTCCGATAATGCCCGAGCGGATAATTGTGACCCGGTACTTCATCAAATCAACGAGGCGTGGAATTGTGCGGTCCCGGTTTTTCTTTGTCGGCACCACGAAACCATCTTTGTTGGACATCGCGGTCAGCACTTCGGCGAACCCAAACACGCCCACCATTGCAGGAATGAGACCGATACCTCCGTTCAAATCTTGTACGCCAAGGTTGAAACGAACGACGGCATGGATACCTTCAGAGCCGATCATGGCCACGGCAAGGCCCAACAGCCCGGCAATATAGCCCTTCAGCACTTTCCCTTCGGCAGTGAGCTGACCGGAGATGACAATGCCAAATAAGGCCAACCAAAAGAACTCGAATGATCCAAATTTTAGGGCAACTGAAGCAAGCGGCGGCGCAATAAGGACCAACAGCACAATTCCGGCTATGGTTCCAAGTGCAGAACCCATGGTTGCAAGCCCCATGGCGTAGGCCGCTTTGCCCTCACGCGCCAGCGGATAGCCGTCCAACGCGGTCGCCGCACTGGCTGGCGTGCCCGGAATATTAAGCAGAATGGCACTTCTCGATCCGCCATATATGGCGCCCACATACATGCAAATGAGCACAAGAATGGCGGCGTCGCGCTCCATGCCATAGGTCAGGCTGGTGAGAAGAGCCACACCCATGGTTGCCGTTAGGCCTGGCAGGCTGCCGACGAAGATTCCCAGTAGCGTTGCCCAGACAACATGAAACAACATGGTGGGCGTGGTGAAAGTTGCAAATTCGTTGAAGAACAGATCGAAGGACGCCATCATGGTAAGCGCACCAAAAATGCGTAGCGAAAGAGAATGGAAATAAGGGCTGAGAAAACTACCCCGGAAGTTAATGCCAGAGCCAGGCTTCGTCGATTTGCGATCAGGCCTTCGCCTTTGCGGTAGGTGAACAAAGCGGTGAAAGCGCTAATAAATACAAAGGTTGCGACGTGAAATGGCACATTGCCCACCAGAAACAACGCAAAGGTGACACAAAGCGCGCCCGTCCATAGCAGTTTACCAAGGTGGCCCAGGTCAATTTGAAGGTCTGAGCTATCATCTCTACTAGTCATAAAAAGCAGGCCGCCACAAATCGCAATCAATGCGCCGAGGCCCATGGGAACCAGACCCGGAATGCTGGCTGGATGAATGTTGCGTACTTCCAAGCGGTCCATAGTGTAGCCGCCCCACACCATCGCAACGCCTAACCCGATCAAAATAACCGCCGTGGCTTTGTCGGCCGTTTTCATATCTATCATTGTCGTTTTCTCAATCTGGCATTGGCCCCGCAATATAACATTACATCACGAGGCCATTTGGTCATATTCGGAAATGCTAAGGGCAGGTAATCCCGATTTCTGATGGATCGACCACAGCCTCGTTACGCGTCACACGGGCACARGCCTCAGCRATCACAACAGGCATTGARCGATCAATGGCTTCCTGGCCATAACTTGGCGCAAAAACAGCACCSCGTGATGATGCGTATTCCTGCAACTCCGGAGAATTCATGATCCGGCGTTCCCAGATTTCATTCATAGTCTCATAGACTTCTGCTGGGGCACCAACAGGTATGAAGACGCCAAAATAATCTGGTGCAATCATCATGGTTGGCAACCATTTGGTAATCGGTGGTACTGGGTCCAAACCTTCTACAACGAGCGCAGTGTCTGACAAAACMGCCAAGGGGCGCAAACGTCCGGCTTTGGCCATTTCCGTCTGCTCCACTGCAAGCTGTGTCGTTGCAACAACTTCGCCWGAWACKGTCGCGATRACRGCRGGRTTCCCRCCATCATAGGCAACCATACGTGCACCAAATTCGCCGCCAGCAGCTTCGCGAATTGCGGCAAGAGCCATGCCGCCTGAGGAGTTAACGCCGGCTGTGCCCACGGTTACAGATGTGCCCCGCATGGCTTCGAGTAATTGACCAAAATCCTGATAGGGGGAGTCTGGGTTTACGCTCACAAGCGGTGCATTGGCGACATGCAGAAACACTGCATAGTCTTCGATGGATGTGTTTTTGAGGAGCCCGGTAACAGCATATGTAGCGTTGTTGGCAATAGCATTGGCTGTCCAGGTGTAGCCATCACGCGGCGCATCAAGCGCTGCTTGCGTTCCGATAGAACCTGAGGCACCTGGTTGATTGACCACGACAACAGCAACGCCAAGTTCTTCAGCAAGAATTGGGGCAACAACCCGCGTTACCTGATCGGTTGAACCACCGGCAGACCACGGTACAATAATATTGATCGGGCGATCGGGCTTCCATTCAGCCATTGCTGATGTTGCCATTAACACGCAACCAAAGACGCTGGCCGCTTTGAAAATTCCTTTGTTCATTTATATGTCCTCCCTGACATTACCTACTAGTTGGTAACTTACAGTAGGAGCTACTCTTAATTCAGTCAAGCCTATGCTGTTTCGTTATTTTTGGCACCACAATTTTCACATGTTTGAACATAAGTTTCCAACCTCGGTTGAGGTCTTGTACACCCAGGAAAATCGCCATTTGTAAGTATATAACAGTGGCTAAAACCCAAGGTGATTTGGCTGGGCGCGATGTGCGAAATGAGCACTTGTAGTAGGGGATTTAGTGACGCCCGGTAAACATAGGCACACTGGTAAATACCATTTGAAGAGGGTGCTATAGGTGTCTAAATTGTGCGGTACGACGGTATCATGAGGCCTGCAATTCTACAGTAGTAAAACAAGATATATGTGCATCAAACTAAGCCACTCAGTGTCATTCAAAAATCTATTTTGGTGATGAGTTTGCGGATTTTTTCAGTGGACCAGTCTCTCGCTGTTTAGCTACCAACCTCATATTGGCCATCAGGTGGTGAAATTTCTCACCCTGAACGGCCACATGGCTGCGTAACCTTTTTGACGCTTGGCTTGATTTGCCATCTGCTAGGGCTGCAACAATGGCTTCGTGCTCTTTCATGGATTGTTGTAGCCTGCCGCGCAACTGCAGTTGCATGCGTCGGAACGGCCGAAGACGTTTGTATAGTCTGGTTGCTTCCTGCTCCAGATAACTGTTGCCAGATGATTGATAAATCAAGTGATGAAATCGCTCATTCTCACGATAATAATCGTCACTATTATTGTTTGAAACCGCCTCTTGGCATATCGCGTTTGCTTTGCGCAGGGCGTTAAGTTGATCGGCTGAAATGCGCATGGCGGCAAGGCGGGCGCAGGCGGCTTCCAGCTCAGCCATCGCCTCGAACATTTCCACAAGCTCTGCCGGGCCAGGCTGGCGCGTGAAGACGCCGCGATGCGGAATTTGCTCCACAAGACCAGACATTTCCAGTTTTTGAAATGCTTCACGAACAGGGGTTCGTGAGACGCCAAACCACTCAGCCAGCCGAATTTCGTTCAGGCGTTCGCCGTTGGCAAATTCACCGGTAAGGATCATTTGTTCCAGCTCTTCAACAATTTTATCTGCGCGGCGAATTTCCATAGAACGAGATTAACTTCTAAATAATCGAATGCAATCATTATATTTTTGTATACAATTTTCTTGACAAAAACAATGATTACCGCCGATGCTTGCCGGCAAGTCCCATCCATTTAAGGATTTGGGTCAATCGGGAGAAGATTATGAAACATAAAATGCTTAGTGCTGTTGCAGCAGTTGCAATTCTGGTGGCAGGAGCCGCCAATGCAACAGAACTGCGCCTGTCTCACCAATGGTCGGACAAAGATATTCGGCATAAAGTCGCTCAGATGGTAGCTGATGAAGTTGCAGCTGCCGGTGTTGATCTCAAGATCAAAATTTATGGATCAAAGTCTCTTTTCAAACCCCGCGAACAATATTCACCGCTTAGCCGCGGCCTGTTGGACATGTCCGTTCTACCGCTTTCCTATGCGGGCGGGCAGCAGCCAGCTTACAACCTTACACTGATGCCAGGTCTTGTGAAAAATCATGACCATGCCGCACGGATGAACGAGTCTCCCTTCATGGAAGCCATCCAGGCCAAAATGGCCGATGATGATGTGATGGTGCTGGTTCATGGTTATTTGGCTGGCGGCTTTGTCGGCAAAGACAAATGCATTACCAAGCCAAGTGATGTCAAAGGCCTTCAGACACGCGCAGCTGGCAAAGCATTTGAGCAAATGCTTGCAGGTGCCGGCGCATCCATTGCCTCCATGGCTTCTTCGGAAATCTATAATGCRATGCAAACMGGTGTGTTGAATGCTGCAAACACATCGTCCTCATCATTTGTGTCCTACCGGATTTATGAGCAGGTAAGCTGCTATACGCCGGCTGGCGATGTGGCGCTTTGGTTCATGTATCAGCCGCTTTTGATCAACAAAACCACCTTTGAAGGTTTGAGCGAAGCACAACAGGCAGCCTTGCGTGCCGGTTCTGCAAAAGCTCAAACTTACTATCTTGCAGAAGCCAAGAAACAGGATGCAGCTTCGGCTAAAGTGTTTGCTGATGCCGGTGTAGAAATTGCTGAAATGAGCCCAGAAGATTTTGCAGCATGGCGCGCCATTGCTCAGGAAACGTCCTACAAATCATTCGTAGCTGATGTTCCTGATGGTCAAGCTCTTCTCGACCTTGCTCTGGCTGTCGAATAAACACGATTAATGAACTAATGTTGGGCGRCGTTTAAGCGTCGCCCAACTGTTATTCGACCGAAGGTATGATTGTGACAGATCAAAACTCTACATTAGTCGCGCCAAGCGGGAGCAATTTGTTCCTGAAGGTCGTGGCCGCATTATCGACATTGGCAGGCTGGCTCTCGGCAGCCATGATTGTCGCGGCGGTTGTGATTACCTGCCAGATGATCTTCATTCGGTTTGTCTTGAATGGCTCCACCATTTGGCAAACAGAAGCCATCATATACCTTGTAGTGTCAGCCACATTGATTGGCTTGGCTTATGTGCAACGGTTGCGTGGCCATGTGAATGTGGATCTTGTTCCGCTGATGTTGAGCGGGCGTATACGCTGGATTTTGGCTTTATTCACGCTAACAATTTCCGCTGTAATTATCGCAATTATCGTGTGGTATAGCTATGAACACTGGCATCTCGCCTATTCCAGAGGCTGGAAATCTGACACGATTTGGGGCGTCCGGCTTTGGATTCCCTATCTTTCGCTCCCTGTCGGATTTGGCCTGTTGCTGCTGCAATTGATAGCCGATCTTGTTGCCATCATTCTGAAAATTGAGAAGCCGTTTGGGCTGGAGGACGCATAGTGGACCCGCTATTACTTGGGGCACTGGTTGCTCTCGCTACAATCTTGGTTTTGTTTTCAGGCGTATCTGTTGGTATTGGTTTGCTGATTGTCTCGGCAGGTTTTCTAGTGATGTTTGATGGTGCTAGGTCCCTAGAATTAATACCAGAAATCCTATTTGGTAAGCTGGATAATTTTGCCCTGCTCTCGATCCCGATGTTCATTATTATGGGATCATCCATTTCATCAACGCGTGCAGGGGCTGATTTATATGAGGCACTAGAGCGTTGGTTGACCAAGGTGCCTGGTGGATTGGTTATCTCTAACCTTGGTGCTTGCGCCTTGTTTGCGGCAATGTCGGGTTCCAGTCCAGCCACTTGTGCTGCCATTGGCAAAATGGGTATTCCGGAAATGCGCAAACGCGGCTATCCTGATGGTGTTGCAGCTGGCTCAATTGCGGCAGGCGGCACGCTGGGCATCTTAATCCCTCCCTCCGTCACCATGATTGTTTATGGCATCGCCACTGAGACCTCGATTGGCAGGCTGTTCTTGGCTGGCGTGTTTCCCGGGCTTTTATTGGTTAGCTTGTTTATGGCGTGGTCACTATACGCGACGTGGAAATCAGGTGATCCAAACTTGTTGAATTCCCGCAGCTACACGTGGAAACAGAAATTTGAAATCCTGCCTCGTGTGCTGCCATTCCTGGCCATTATTGTTGGTGTGCTTTACGCCATGTATGGCGGCATCGCGACGCCTTCTGAGACAGCGGCCGTGGGTGCATTGCTTTGCTTATTGATCGCGATGATCGTCTATAGGCTTTGGAATCCGCGCGACCTTTGGGTCATCCTGCGTGATAGCACCAAAGAATCGGTGATGATCCTTTTCATCATTGCCGCCGCCGGTGTGTTCAGCTTTATGCTGTCTAGCCTGTATATTACCCAATCGATTGCTGAGTGGAT
>NVXB01000051.1 GCA_002746425.1 Hyphomicrobiales bacterium
GGCCTTTGCAGGTTTCGCGCTGTTCCACATACCCTTGTTTTTCAGGGCAAAGCGATAGGCCTAACGAACGGCCCAAGCCATGCCGCGCTGCAAGATTGTCTTCATTTCACGGTTTTCAAACTCCGATGCAACGTGGCCAAGAGCTGAATAGAACACGCGGCCTTTTCCGTGGGCGCGTTTCCACACAACGGGCATCACAACATCTTTGCTCCAGGAAGAATATTCTCCGGAGAAGGTCGTTGTTGCCAGCACTTCATTGCTAGGGTCGACATGCATATAATATTGCTCAGAATGATAGGTAAAGTCCGAGATGCCTTGCATAATCGGGTCATCCGGGCGGGTGATGTTGACCTCATAATCGATGATGTTGCCGGGGTGTGACACCCATTGGCCGCCAACCATAACCTGATAGGTCACTTCGCTGCGAAATGAATCGCCCATGCCGCCGTGGAACCCGGCAAAGCCAACGCCGCCTTCAATGGCGCTTACCAGATTGGCCAGGGTTTCTTTCTTAATCTCCGACTGGGTTATCACCGGCACGATCAAATCGAGATCAGCAATCGCGGGATCAGCAAAGGCCTGATAATTGGATTCAACGCGCACCGACATGCCATCTGCTTCCAGAATTTCCTGTATAACTTTTGAGCATTTTTCTGGCTCATGGCCTTCCCAACCGCCCCAAACAATCAGTGCCTTTTTCATGTGATCTTCCTTCGTATTTTGCTCTTGAATTCGTATTGATCTGGTCAGACTGCGAACAACGCCTGCGCATCGTCTTCAGCCAAAACTGCGGGCTGTGGAATTTGCGTCGCGATCTCTACAGGCGTTCCATCCGCGTTGCCATCGACAATGGCAATCATGACTTCCAGCGTGTGCAAGGCTAGATTTCCGCTTACCCGCTGCGGGCTTCCAGAGCGCACTTTGGCGGCAATCTCGGCTATACCAAGCGAGCGGTAATTTGCCCGGTCAGGCTTATCCAGCGGCCAGTTTAAAGCGCCCATAGGCATGGATGCGGTTTGGTGTTTGACCCAGTCTTCGCGCCCAATCAGGGTTTCCACCGCACCGCCAAAAAAATTGGGGTCCGGCACTCGTATCGAGCCTTTGGTACCGTAGAGCTCAATGGGCAAATGGCCATGTGCCCACACATCCCAACTGGCACCCAGCATGATGTTCGCACCAGAGATAAACTCCAACAAGGCATGCATGGTGGTTGGCGTTTCCACTGCAACTTTTTTGCCCTTTAGCGGACCATCAGCACTTACCGTTCGCTCGGCAAATCCGGTGGTGGCTATCGAGCGCACGCACTTTACCGGCCCCAGCAAATTGACCAAGGCGTGGATGTAATAGGGGCACATATCAAAGACCGGGCCGCCGCCATGCTTGTAGAAAAAGCCGGGGTTTGGATGCCAATGCTCGTGCCCATGCGACATGATAAAAACGGTGCCAGACAATATGTCTCCCACCAAACCATCATCAATTAGCTTACGAGACAGACGCCCGCCTGCCCCCAAAAATGTATCCGGTGCACAGCCAATGCAAAGGCCGCGCTTATCGGCCTCGGCCACCATTTTTTTCGCCTCAGCAAAATCGATGCCCAATGGCTTCTCAGAATAGACATGCTTACCCACGCGCAGGATATCCATTGAGACGGCAAGGTGCACATCAGGTATCGTCAGATTGATGACAATATCGATGTCATCTCTTGCCAACAGCTCGTCCACGGTAAAAACGGGAACGTTGTATTTCGCGCCCTGCGCCTTGGCTGCTTCTGGCGCGATGTCCGAGACGCCACGCAGCTCAAGCCCCTGAAATGTCGGAACATTGTTGAGATAGATGGAGGAAATATTTCCACAGCCAATAAGGCCGACACCCAAAGTGTCCATAGTTACGTCTCCCGTTTAGTCATGTCGTGATTGTACTGAATTTGGTGAGCGGTCAAAACAAATTAAGACCTGCGACAGCCGTTTTGGTAAAATGGATTAGCCCGCATCAACGATCCTCAAGCCACTTTCTTTATCGAACAAATGGCAATTGGCCAGATCGGCCACGAGGGAGATTGTATCGTCCAATTTAGCATGCATTCTTTCGCGGAAAAGACAGACAAGATGCTCTCCGTTGATTTCCACGCCAACCTGCGTTTCCGAACCTGATGGCTCAATCATTGTAATTTTAGCTTCAATGCCGCCCTCGCCCAGGCGTATATGTTCGGGCCGAACACCGTAGATGCAAGACGAGCGATCTTTTGTGCTCATTGCTTTTGGCAGGGCCCATCGCTCCCCGTTTTGGGCAACAAAGACACCACCCTCAACTTTGCCGTCGATGAAATTCATCGCTGGGGAGCCAATAAACCCGGCAACAAATATGTTGACCGGCTCATCATACAGATCGAGCGGCGCGCCGAATTGCTCGACAATACCATCGTTCATCACCACAATTTTGTCGGCCATGGTCATGGCTTCAATCTGATCGTGGGTGACGAAAATAGTTGTGGTTTTCAAACGCTGATGAAGGTCCTTGATCTCGGAGCGCATCGCGGAACGCAGCTTGGCATCAAGATTAGATAGAGGTTCATCGAACAGAAAAACTTGCGGTTGGCGTACAATGGCGCGGCCCATCGCCACGCGCTGCCTCTGGCCACCGGAAAGCTCTCTGGGATAACGTTTGAGCAAGTCCTGCAGCCCAAGAATTTCGGCCGCAACCGCAACCTGTTGTTTGATTTTGTCTTTCTTCTCGCGTCGTATGCGTAAGGAAAAGCCCATATTCTGCTCAACCGTCATATGCGGATACAGAGCATAATTCTGGAACACCATAGCAATATCGCGCTCTTTGGGCGGCAAATGATTGACCACCCTGTCACCAATAAGAATTTCACCCTCGGTGATGGTTTCCAGCCCGGCAATCATCTGCAGCAAAGTTGATTTTCCACACCCTGATGGACCAACCAGAACAACAAACTCACCATCTGCAATGTCCACATTGACACCGTGGATAACTTCCACTGGCCCGTAATGCTTGTAGGTGTCTCGAATTTCAACTTTTGCCATTATGCCAATAAGCCTTTATCGGGCTTACCCTTTAACCGCGCCAGCGGTCAGGCCGGCAATAATATATTTCTGAGTAAATACAAAAACGATGATTGCTGGAATGACCGTTAGTGTGACGAATGCGAGAATAAGATGCCAGTCGGTTGTGAACTCTCCCTGATATTCCATGATGCCCATTGTCCATGGATACCTAGCTGGCGAATTCAACAGGATAAGCGGCAGAATATATTGGTTCCAACTGTGCACGAATGAGATAATGCCAACCGTTGTCAGAATGGGTTTTGACAGCGGCAGCGTCACGTACCAGAAGAACCGGATATAGCCGCAGCCATCCACCAGCGCCGCCGATAACAGCTCTTTGGGCAATTGCTTGAACATGTTGAGCGTCAGCAAAATACTCATCCCCAGAGAGAATGCCGCAGTAGGCAACACAACACCCAGATATGAATCCAGCAGCCCCAGATCGCGTATCATAAGGAACAAAGGCAAAATGGCTGTCGCCACAGGAAACAGCAAACCAATCATAAGGTAGCTCAACAGAAATTCCCGGCCATAAAACTTCACATGCGCAAACACGAAAGCAGCCGTGGAAGCGCAGACCAGCGTCACCAATACGCTCATTGAGGAAATGATCAGGGAATTACCCATCATGCGCCAATATTGGTCGCCAAGCAGAATACTAAGATAGTTTTCAAAGACCCACTCTCTGGGCAAACCAAACGGATTTACCCGAAGTTCAGCGCCAGATTTAAAGCCGCCAATTGCGGTCGCTAAAAGAGGAATTACGATAATTCCAGCCACGGCAAACAACACAAGGTATTTATACAGCAAAGCTGTTTCAAACGGCTTGGATACTTTCACTTTAGTGCTGCTCATCACGCATGAACCCCCTCTTATAGGTAAATGCAAAAACCACGCAGATTAAGAACAGGATCGTTCCGATCGCGCCGCCAAAGCCAACCCGCATGCGTATGATGCCAAAATTATACAGATAGGTGACCATGGTCTGCGTGCTGTCRTTTGGMCCGCCAAGTGTCATTGGCATGATCAGATCGAAAAGCTGCAGCGAGCCAAGCACCGCGAAGAATATCGACAGTTTTGTCGTTGGTTTGAGCAGCGGCAATGTTATGAGYCGCARAACTTGCCAGCGCGTCGCACCATCCACRCGRGCAGCMCGGTAAAGGTCCTGATCRATRGCCTGCAGRCCTGCGATGAACAGCATCATGTGAAAGCCAAAATACTTCCACACGATRACCGCCARAATGGCGTACATCGCCAAATCCTGCTCMGCTAACAAATACAATGGYGGGTTTCCRAARAACTGCCAAAAATTGGATATCAACCCGTATTCGCCATCATAGACAAAGCGCCACATCAGACCGGCTGCAATYTCTGCYAAAACATAGGGGAGGAAAAACAGCAGCCGAAAAAARGTACCACCAGGAATTTTTCCAGCCAGAATGAGCGCCATGCCCAAAGCTAGCGGCAACTGGATTGCTATTGATAAAACAATAACCAGCATGTTGTTCCAAAGGGCAATCTGGAAAACGCTGTGTTTGAAYAGTTTTAAGTAATTCTTGAAAGCGACAAACTTCTCTGGAGAGCCAAATCCATTCCACTTGAAAAAGCTGAAATACATGGCCTCGGCCATCGGCCAAACCACAAAGATMGTRAACAGCACAAGGGCTGGCACCAGGAAAAGAGCAACGGTCAACCAATTGCCTTTGGCGCGGGCATCAATCGGCTTGCGGCCATTACGAGATGGCTTAATGGCTCTGGTTGGGCTGCTAATATCTGACAAGGTATGTGTCTTTAGTTCGGGTAACGGCAGTCACTCAAACAGTCTCCAAATGAATGTGGCTTAAAAGTGCCGGAAACAATCCCGGCACTTTAGGTGAGTTTATTGTCAGCTCTGGCTTATCTGTCAGCCCAAGCTTCTTGAATATTTGCTGCAGCTTCTTCTGGGGTAACATTACCCACAGAAAGCGCTGCTGCCATATCGTTTACAACAAGGCCAACATCGGGGCCCAACAGCTGATCATAGTAGATCTGATGATAGGATGAATTGGCAATTTTCGTTGCAAGCAGCTTGGAGAAAGGATTGTTCATGCCTTTTTCTGCACCGTTTGCAGTTGGAATAATCCAACCTTGCGATGCCATTTCGGTCTGAACTTCTTCGCCAGTAAGATATTTTGCAAAATCAACGGCTTCCTTGGGCGCATCCTTGGTGAACAGCCATCCATTGATGCCGCCAAGTGTACTGGTGGATTTGCCCATACCGCCTTCAACAGCGGGGAAAGGCATCCAGCCCAATTCATCATCTGACAAACCGTTGCCATCGGAAGAACGAGAGCGTTGGCGTGCATGTATCCAGTTGCCCATCAACTGCATGGCAAATTCTTCATCGCCAAATTTTCCGTACATATCAGACTGTTTGGCAGCGATGAAACCGGGCTGGAATGGCTCCACGGCAACAAGGTCCTGGAACAATTTACCGGCTTTCACGAAGGTATCGCCTTCAAAGCCACCATCTTTTTCTGCAACAGCATCCAAGAAGGCCTGCTCACCRCCAATACGCAGCATCAACAGGGTGTAGTARRAATGGATTGGCCATTTTTCWGAACCACCCAAGCCGATGGGAACATACCCGGCAGCCTTGATTTTGGTGGTTGCGGTCAAAAGATCATCCCAGGTTTTAACAGCATCGGCATCAACGCCAGCTTCCTTGAACATTCTTTTATTGTACCAGAATCCAACCATGGAAACCTGCGCTGGTGCGCCCCATATTTTGTCCTGATAGGTAAAGCCGTTAACAGCAGCAACACTGACGTCATCAGACCAACCAGCGTTCATTTCTGCGGTTACATCGCGCAAGGTGCCGGATTCGATCTGCGCCTGCATCACGCCGCCGCCCCAGCTGTAAAATAGATGCGGACGCGCACTAGATTGCAGCAATGTTGGCAGCTTGGCCTTAAAAGCCTGGCTTTCCAGATACTGAATTTYRACGGTTACGCCATCTGTTTTTGCCGAAAAATCACTAGCAACTTTTTCATAAAATGCTTTTTCGTCAGGAGCACCTTGTGCATGCAACCATTTAACAACGACATCCTGCGCAGCTGCAGCAGTTGTGCCTARGGCAACGCTCAATGCGATTGCCGATAAAAACTTCTTCATTATAYGCCTCACTGATTATCAACTTTGGTGAAACTTAAACCCTGCAATGCAAAACAAATCCAATGCAAGACCCACTAACACATCATAAATGCACACCTTCAATTAGAGCACATTGAAATACCTGCCAGACCATTCACTGAATATTTTATGTTAATGTCAATTTATTTTGATTTTTTTCAACCGTTTTGAAGAACAATTGATCTTCTATCTTATTGTTATTATTAGTAATACAAATTTTAACTTAATAATATTATTTTGTATTATTTATATAAGGATTAAATCTGAAAAATAACCATTGCAACATTATCCAATACCACCTTGATATTTGGTATAGTTTTGTTGATTTTTAGCACCCGAGCGCGTTTAATTACCTCTGTCGGCAAACGATATTAACACCGCGCAGCGATGGTTTTGTCAGATCGCGGATGAGCCTACAACAGAAGCTCAAACAGACTGAGCTGCCTGGCAAAGAACCTTCAGTTTTTGGGTGGCAAGTTCCTGGCCCAAAATACCCAACCCACAATCGGGCGCAGCAATCAAACGATCCGCATCAATGTGTTCAAGAGCAGATTTTAGCCGGTTGGTGATCTCGTCAACCGTTTCCACTCTTGATTTGGCGATAGTGACGACACCCAGAATAATGGTGGATTGAGAGAATAATTCCAGCAAGCCTAGATCATTGTGGCGATGAGCATCTTCAATTGATATTTGCTGAATGCTGGATGCATCGATGGCTTTTGCCAGCCGAAAATAGGAATTTGGATCAGCTTTGTGGTAATCCTCATCATCCAGGTGGCCCGGGTAACCGCAGCACATATGCATGATGCGAGTGACATCATCCGGCACACCATCAAAACAACGCTCCATGCATTCAACGCCGTAGTCCAGCGCCGCATCCACGTTGCGTGCAAATAGCGGCTCATCAAGTTGAATGTGTTTGCAGCCAGCTGCTGCCAATGCCCGTATTTCGTCATTGAGTGCGGCGGCCAGATCAAACGCGAGCGTGCGGTTATCGTCATAAAAACTGTTGGCCGTCGTATCCATAATGGTGATTGGCCCCGGAACGGTAATTTTYACCGGTCGGTCRGTRAAACTCTGGGCAAYGGTAAAATCATGATCAAGGAAATGCTGACCGGTGGTTTCAATTTTGCCGTTGATRGTGGGCAGCTCGGCCCGGTAGGCCCCATCGCGTAAAACGCGCTCGGTTAAATTCTCAAAATCAAAACCTTTGAGGTGACGACATTGGTAATGGATATAATTTTCCCGCCGCATTTCTCCATCAGTGGGAATGTCRATACCRGCCTTTACCTGCTCGGYAATCGCGAATTGGGTTGCCTCACGAAACAACGCCTCAATTTCATTGYCTGTCGAGCCCCCRGCGCTGCTCATCACTTTTGAATACTGGCGCGTGACCTTYGATGTCGCATCGCTCAACCCGCCATCCATATTGAACCAATCAGCGACCGGCACATAGTCTGGYTTGGGATAGGCCCCAATGCAGGTGGTTTTCAAAGACATGAAGCRCTCCATTCAAGGAAATTGTGTTTGGTCACCAGTAACGACAAGGCAATATCCATTGCYGTGCTACATTCACACTTCTTGTTTCAGAACAAAGATGCAAGCCACATTTTCACTATAAGTGYCCAATGGYAGGCACTTTTGATAGCAGGGATTGATGGTGGAACACGGACACACAATAAAAGRAATTCGCCAAAGAATAGGTGCGAAAAACAAGCAGGGCTATTTGCATGATTTCATTTATGGTGGCGTCGATGGGGCCATAACAACCTTTGCAATCGTTGCAGGYGTTGAAGGCGCGGGCCTTTCAAGCAGCGTTATCATAGCCCTTGGCATCGCCAATGTGCTGGCCGATGGCTTTTCCATGGCCGCCGCGAATTACACCGGCACAAAAGCCGAAATGGATAATCTGCAACGCCTTCGAGAAGTTGAAAAACGCCATATTCGCGAAGTGCCGGAGGGCGAGCGAGAAGAAATACGGCAAATCCTTTTGCTAAAAGGACTCAGTGGTGATGTGTTGGAAAGGGCTGTGGAGGCCATAACACGCGATGAGAAAATCTGGGTTGATATGATGATGGTGGAGGAATATGGCGCGTCGCCTGCTGTCCCCCACCCCCTGCCCGCAGCACTGGCCACATTTGCAGCTTTTATCGTTTGTGGAATGGTGCCCTTGCTGCCGTTCCTGTTGAAAATGCAGAATCCATTTACCGGTTCCATTATCGCCACGGCTTTTGTCTTTTTTGGCATTGGCGCGCTCAAAAGCCGCTGGGCTCTGCACAGTTGGTGGCGCTCCGCTTTGCAGACACTGCTCATTGGATGTGTCGCAGCAGCCATTGCCTATTATGCCGGTTACCTTGTCAGCCAAATTGCAAATTTGACATAGCAAACATTGGGCACTCCCAGCAAAACGCTAGGGAACCTTGGGAATTAACAGTGTTATGATGTAAACAAGATAACGGTTGGTGTGTAGGTTGAAACGACTGTATTAACTTGATATTACCTGCCGGATATCAGGAGAATTACATGGTAAATTTCACAGGTTTCTTGGAAACCGCTGAATCTGGCGGTAGCCACGACATTTTTGCTGCACTGGACAGCCTGATTCAGCATGAGGTTGGTGCCCTGATCTGCTCGTGCTCAACATTTGATCCGGCGACACAACAGGCAAAACGTATTTATTCCAATCAGTTGGAAGCCTATCCATTATCAGGATTGAAGCAGATCGTCCCTAATCGCTGGACTGATATTGTGCTCATGCAGGGCAAAGTATTTATCGCAAATACACTGGCTGAAATCGCGGAAGTTTTCCCGGATCCAGAGCTCATCCACTCATTGGGATGTGGTTCAGTGATGAACATGCCGCTACAACTTGCCGGCCGGTTTTTGGGTACGATCAATATATTGCACGAGCCAGGTTATTTCACGCCAGAACGCCAGAAAATGTTTGAGCGCTTAAAACCGGCAGGCATTATCGCTTTTTGTAGTCATTCATAAAATGCGCCGCGCCCATTAGTGGTCCGCGTTGCGCATGTCATTGCCGCCGCTTTGGGTATGAGATCATCAGCCACAGCTTGACTCCAAAAAATCTAGGCCATAGAAAATCTCCAATATTTTTTATAATTGGCCACATTAATGATCTTCTCCAAGAATAAATCCGAGGATTTGACTGTTGTCGCGATGCTTGCTTCTGTTTTGCGGCGTGATATTTCCTTTGGCGTTCTGCGGCCCGATGAAAAGCTAAAAATCGAAGCTCTGCGGCAGCGCTACGGTGGATCAAACCACTCCATGCGTGAAACCCTGCGTATTTTAGGTGCTGAAGGCCTRGTGGAAGCAACCGCCCAGCGCGGGTTTCGTGTGACATCTGCGACAGAAGATGATTTGCGCGATGTTATGCGCGTGCGCATTGAGATTGAGACCACTGGCCTGTCTTGGGCTTTGGAACGCGGCGATGTCCACTGGGAAGGGCAAGTTATGGCGGCCCATCACGCTTTACGCAAAACTGAAAACGCGGTGCGCGACAACCCCGATGATTTGACGGCCCTTGAATGGGATGAAGCAAGCCGAGCCTTTTATGCCATGCTTATTGAGGCCTCTGGTTCGTCTCGGCTCATTGATTTGCAGAAAAACCTCTTTGATCAATCCAGGCGCTATCGCTTGGCACTTCTGCGAGAAGGCAGGCTGGATTTTGATGCGCGCGGCAAACGCCAGGATCAGTTGATCAAAGCATTGCTGGCGCGTGATGAAGCAATGGCGCTGATGGCACTTAAACAAGAAATCAGTGCTGAAATTCAGGGAGAAACCTGAAGCTTGGCAYCAACATAGATAATACAACTGAGAAACTGGGAGAAAATGATGATCACACTTAGCCGCCGTAAGGCACTTGCACTGATGGGCGGGGCAGCTGCYGCACCCTTGCTGTCTATGCCAGCCATTGCGATGAATCGCAAAATCCGAGTTGGCGCGCTGCGCTTTACCAGCCATTCTGCAAGCTTTGTTGCGCTGGAACGGGCCTACTTCAAAGAAGCTGGCCTTGATGTCGAGCTGAGATTCTTCCAAGCCGCAACACCGATGGCAGTGGCCATTGCCTCTGGCGATATCGACTATGCTGTCACAGCCATTTCCGGCGGGCTGATTTCTCTTTCCGGCAAAGGCGCAGTCAAAGTTATTGGCGGTTGCCTGTCTGAAGAAGATGGCATTGATGGCCAAAAAATTCTCGCCTCTGACGCCGCATTTAAAGCTGGCCTGACATCACCARCCGGTCTGGATGGAAAATCCTATGGCATGACGACTGCTGGCTCATCTTTCCACTTCATGGGCTCTAAAATTGCTGCCAAAGAAAACGCATCGGTTACCTTCAAGCCCCTGCAAAAGGTTGGCGCGATCATTGGTGCCTTGAAATCCGGTCAGATCGACGCATGGTCAATCGTGCCGCATATTGCCAAACCTTTGGCGGGTTCCGGCGCTGTTCATATCATTGGTAATGTCTCTGATTATCTGCCCAATTATCAGGTCACCACCGTGTTCACATCAACCAAAAACGCGAGTGATGAACAGRATATGACCAAGAACTTCCTTGCCGGATTCTCCATGGGCGTCAAAGAYTATAATGCYGCCATGGTTGATAARACCCAAGGCGATGATGGCATGAACAATATGGTCGATCTCATCCACAAATATGTCTATGCAGATCGCCCGCGCGAAAAAGCCGCCAAATCRATCATCAATGGCTCCATGCGCCTGAACGCGGATGCTGCCCTTAACATTACATCCGTCACAGAGCAGTTGGACTGGTTTAAAGCTGAAGGCCTCGTGAAAAGCGACATTGRTCTCRATACRYTGGTYGATACCAGCTACRTTAAAACGCTSTGATTTTGATCATCTGATTGATTACACAACKACTTCCGGGGCATATTCCATGCCCCGGAATGYWTTTCGAACCAGGATGCYCCTATGGATATWMAACTTTCAGGCATCAGCCATTTTTACGGRGATTTCGAAGTCTTGCGGGATTTCTCGCTTGATATTCCAACCGGCAAAATTGTCTGCATTGTTGGGCCATCCGGTTGTGGGAAATCCACCTTATTACGCCTCATCGGCGGTTTAGAACGCCCAACCTCCGGCGAGATTTTGCAGTTGGGCGAGCCTGCCGAAAACTGCCTTAATCCGCTGACATTCGTTTTTCAGGATTTCGCCCTTCTGCCCTGGCGCACGGTGCGCGGCAACATCTCTCTGGTTCTGGAAGATCACGGCATTCGCGGTGCAAAAGCCCAAAACATCATTGCCGATGTGCTGGCACGCACCAAGTTGAGTGAGTTTGAAAAGGCCCTGCCCAAACAATTATCCGGCGGCATGAAACAGCGCGTGGCCATTGCCCGCGCTCTGGCCGTCAACCCGGCGGTGATGCTGCTGGATGAACCACTTTCCGCGCTGGACAGCCAAACGCGTGAGCTACTGATTGACGATCTGGTGTCTTTATGGTCGCGCCAACCTTTCACCGCCGTTTATGTCACGCATAATCTGGCGGAGGCTGTGCGGCTTGGCCATATCATTGTCGTGCTGTCGCGGCGGCCTGGCCAAATTCGCGAAATTGTCACTATCGACAAGCCCCTTTCAGAGCGAAGCTATGGCGACGCCGACTTGGAAATTCAGCAAAGGCACCTCTGGGACATCATGCGCGAAGAGGCACGGGCCGCGGATTCGGAGCTGCTCAATGTTTGATAACATCGCCAAAAATAATTCTACCAAGATCGCCTTTCGCGGCGGTGGGTTTGTGCCCAAAACACACCGATGGATTGGCTTGATCGTCTTTGTTGTTCTCATCATCCTTGCAGAAATTGGCACCCGAAGCGGCTTCATCTCCAATCTGACATTACCCAGGCCATCTGACGTTCTAAAGACCTTTGGCGAATTATACGATTCCGGCCTGTTATGGACCCATCTTGCGCCAAGTTTAATGCGCTTGTTGGTCGGCGCGACAATCGGCATTTCGATGGGCATGAGTGTCGGTATCATGATCGGCTTGTTTTCTTATGTGCGCGCCGGGCTGGTGCCACTTGTCGCCGCGCTCTTCCCGATTCCCAAAATTGCTTTACTGCCGCTCTTCGTGATTTGGTTTGGCATTGATGAAGCCTCAAAATACGCCTTGATTGCCTTTGGCACCTTCACGCCAACCGTCGTTGCCACCTATGGTGCGGTCGATAATGTGGATCGCACGCTCATCCGCATGGGACAGAGCTTCGGACTTTCGTGGTTTTCTATCGTGCGCAAAATTGTGCTGCCCGGCGCCATGGCTGGTGTGTTGTCCGGCCTTCGCATTTCAATAGCTATCGCCATTATCTTGCTGGTGGCCGCCGAAATGCTGGGCGCGGAATACGGCATTGGCGCTTACATTCTAGAAGCTGGCTCGCTTTACGATCTGGAGCGGTTGTTTGTGGGTGTTGTCATTCTATCCACCCTGGGCGTATTTATGAGCGCCGTAATAGGCGTGATAGAGCGAAGATTGCTTGGCTGGCGGACATAGACTGGAGAGACTACAGAGTTTCCAGAGCTGCCAAACCCTGACTAGCACCATGGCACATTTGAGTGCCGTGGATGCATCCCTTAACAGCAGATGATTACGCAAGACAGGACTGTCGAAGGTCGTGCCCAAGACGCTATTTCACCGTTCATAATCACGCTCAAAACTCTGTTATGCTGGACAACAGAGAAAGAGCAGCGATCATTGATCATGAAATCACTCAAGCTACTGATCAAAAACATCTAATGTTACATAAGAAGTATTCACTAATCTATTTCGAAGACTGCGCCACATAATGCTAAAGCCTCATTAGGGAAATTATGCATGTTTGATTACCAATTGCTGGCTGCTTTAGCAGCAATCGATCAGAAGGGCAGCTTTGAAAAAGCGAGTAAATCTCTTGGCATTACGTCTTCCGCAGTTTCACAACGCATAAAAAAGCTGGAAGAACAAATGGGCAGCATCCTCATTAATCGTAAGCACACGCGCGCAAATCTTACGGCTCATGGCAAGGCGCTTTGCCAGCATTACGNAAACTGTCAATTTATTGGAAGGGGATGTTATTCGAGATAACCAATCTCTGTTCWAATCCCAGGATMTACARTTCAGRACAATAAAGATTGCGGTGAATGACGACAGCYTGTCYAGCTGGTTTATGGATGTTTTGGCGGAAGAGGCGTTCAGTAATGATCCATTYATGCTCGAAATTTACATTGCGGATCAAGACTATTCCATGAGGGAGATGGAATCCGGCGGTGTCCTGGCCGCCATTACGACCGAGAGAGATGCTGTCCAAGGRTTTCAAAGTACTTTTATTGGAACCCAGACCTACCGCGCGACGGCAAGCCATGACTATATGCGCCGCTATTTTCCTGATGGTGTGTCTCTGCAATCAATMGCTCGYGCACCGGCAYTGCGYTACAGYTCKYATGACGACCTGCAAACCCAATGGATGCAACAGGTATTGGGAGGCAGTGTTCCTCACAATTATCATATATTGCCGWCATCCCCCGGTTTTGTGGCAGCGTGCASAAGGGGYGTGGGCTGGGGKATGAATCCRGCGCTGATGGTGGACCGCCACATTGCGAGTGGCGAYCTTGTGGARATCATTCCTAATAAAGTTTTGCAAAAACCACTCTAYTGGCAYTGTAGTCGRCTTATTGCCGMCCCCATCAGCCGRTTAACAYTGCGTATTATAAMGGCCGGGCAAAAGCATCTGGATCAAATGAGATAAWATCMATTTKKYYSKNTCAGRTATTTATGGCGAGCGTTGACCCATACCCTTTGCTAGATTTATAATTGCCGCACGCAACTTTTCGTCTTTTATGCGGCTAAAATTGTGAATGAGAGATCGCACTTCAGGGTCATCTATCAGACTTCTAGTGATACCGGTAATGTCACCGCCTAGATCTTTTTCAGATACAAGGGTATGAAATAAATCTTGTACTTTAACACCCAGGAAGTTTGCGGTTTCAAATAAGGTGCTGGCACTAATTCTATTCATTCCTTTTTCATATTTTTGAATCTGCTGAAATGAAATACCTAAGTGGTCGCCAAGCGCCTGTTGGCTTATGCCCTTACTTTTCCTAATCTGCCTCATTGTGGCGCCAACAATTTTATCGACATTATGCGGCATAATCATATCCTGTAGTTTTCAGTCTAAATATTTGTCCTTATTTTTATTAATGCCGATTTAGATTTTTTCATCAACATTATTTTGAAATCAACTCAGCTAAATTAAGTGTTTTTCTTATTACTGGTATTTATTACTAATAATTTTCTACTATTTTTTTAAATAAATGATTTTATATTTGCCGTACCATCATTCTTCGCCCTTTGGCTGACAACAATAATGGACCGGATATTCAGGTGCCAATACTATTTCCTAAATGGGTCCAAACTCTAGTTTCCTTCTCTAATTACCCCAAACAATAGATTTTTCATGGCGGGTGATCAGGTCTTTTAGATCTCTGAATTCATCCACAATGTGGGTGTAAAACTTCTCGCATGCGGGCGTCATCGGTGTTGTCGCTTTGGTCAGGATGCCGAGCGTTCTTTCAGGTTGTGGAATTTCCATCGGCAGCACCTGAATGCGTTTTTCGGCACGCATTGAGAAAACCACGCTGTGGGGCAGGATGACCAGAGCATCCGTGTTCGACACATAATTCACCACGCCCATAAGAGAGCCGCCGGAATAGCGAATGGCAACCTCAGCAATGCCAAAGGTCAGCAAGATGCTGTGCATGTCGGCCAAAAGCGGCGAGCCGGGCAGCGGAGAAACCCATGGAAAATTCAAAATATCATTTGTCGACAAGCGTTTTTTGGACAGCAATGGATGCTTGTAGCGGCATGCAATAACGTTGCGGCCTGGCAAAATGGGAACGAATTTGAGATCGGAATTTGTTTCGCGAAGACCCAGTGGCCCAATGGCCAGATCAATCTGATTGGCATCAAGTTGCGCCATCAATTCCGGTAAATGTCCGTAAGATAGCTCCACCCGGATATCGGGTTGTTTACGCTGGAATGTCGCCATCATATCAGTGATCAGCGCATCCATAAAATAAGGCACGCCGCACACTCGGATAACGCCAGAGGTGCCCTTTTGAAAACTTTGCGCGCTCTCGGATGCTTTGCGCGATGCCTCCATGATGACTTGGCCATGATTGGCAAGCAATGCGCCGAGCACGGTTGGCCGAAGGGGGCGTTTGCCCTTGATGAACAGGGGCTCACCAAGCCGCTTCTCAATATTGGTGATGTTTCGGGAGATGGCAGGCTGCGACAGCCCAAGAACTGAGGCGGCYTCSGTSACGCCGCCATAYMKWACAATRGCYGCRATTTGCAGYARGTGKCGYTCATCRATCTTCATATCAATTTGTTATGCTAAAGCTAATTAATATTATCCACAAGCATTAAATCCTTAGCTAAGCTGAATGGAGACATTGATTGCGACTTTTTACTTGGAGGAGAAATAAGATGGCACTCATAGATGGATATCATCACGTCACGATGAGCGTGGATGGTGCGCAGGAAGATCACGATTTTCATACCGGCACRCTGGGCATGATCTCGGTGAAGAAGACDGTTYTGTTTGAYGGSACGCTTCCGGTTT
This sequence comes from Hyphomicrobiales bacterium, assembly GCA_002746425.1. Classification (GTDB taxonomy): domain Bacteria; phylum Pseudomonadota; class Alphaproteobacteria; order Rhizobiales. The sequence continues at coordinate 15,863 of NVXB01000051.1, forward strand.
AYCATCTRTACTACGGMAATGCCGTTGGTGATCCCTCAACAATTGTRACGACCTTCCCATTCCGCAAGYTGGGTGTGTTTGGCAAGCGCGGCACCAATCAATCCAAARTTATTCAACTCTCTATTCCAAAGGGAAGTGCAGAATTTTGGGTYAACCGYTTGGGYGCRGCYGGYATTAAAGCCAGYACGCTGGATCGKTTYGCTAAAACCCGTGTTGCGCTGGMGCAYCCTTGTGGCATTTCCTACGAGCTAGTGGAAACAACCGCTGCTGAAGATAACCGCGAGCCGATTGTCACCGAAGGCATCAATTCTGAGCAAGGCATCAAAGGCATTTATGGTATTGGCATTGCGGTGTTCGACAAAACCGCCATGGACGACTTTTTGACTGTCGGCATGTCGTTTGAATCGCTGGGCACTGATGGCAATGCTGCGAAGTTTACAACGCCAAGCACCGGCCCAGGTAGTGTTGTGGAAATCCTGCATGAGCCAAACCGGCCACAGGGTACTTGGACGCTTTCCGGCGGCACCATCCACCACTTGGCTTTTGATACCAAAACCGAAGAAAACCAGATGGCATTGAAGGCGCATCTGGAAGGCCTCGGCTTTACCGATGTGTCCGATCAGAAAGATCGCAACTACTTCAAATCCTGCTACGTCCGCTCTCCCGGCGGCGCGCTGTTTGAACTGGCCTTTTCCTATGGCAAAGGCTGGAGCGCGGATGAGCCAGAGGATCAACTCGGTCAGGTTCTGCAGTTCCCACCATGGTTCGCAGATCGCAAAGAAGAGATGGTTGCCGGTCTTGAAGAGTTCACCTGGTAATCTAAGAGGGAATTTATTGATGTCATCAATTTACGATGAAACCACAGTTGCAATAGGTGCCGACGCAGAAACGGCAAAAATTGTGTGTGTGTTTGTGCATGGCCGTACTCAATCACCGCAAGAGATGATTGATCAGGTCGTGCGCCATCTTGATGCCCCGACAACCCGGTTTATCTTGCCGAAATCAGAAGGTGCGGGTTGGTACGATGCCCGCGCCATCGACCCTCTTACCGATACATCCAAGGCTGAGGTCAAATTGGCTCTGGACACACTTCAACACACAATAGAATGCGCCACCACGGAATGCCCCAATGCGACGCTGGTGCTAGCTGGTTTTTCGCAAGGGGCGTGCCTGTCAGTAGAATATGTCATGCGCAATGGCGCTTGGGATGGCGCGTTGTGCCTCTTTACCGGGTGCCGTGTTGGCACCACTGCTGATGATTTGCCGCGCGCTGATATGAACGGCATGCCGGTCTATGCCAGTTGCGGCGATGCTGATCCTTGGATTCCGGTGCCACCGTTTCAGGATATGGTGCAGACATTAATCGAGTGCGGTGCGCGGATGCGCACTGAGGCGTTTCCGGGCCGTGAGCATTGTGTGACCGCGACCGAATGCGCTGCGCTGAACACCATGTTGGACAATATACAAAACGGCATTCATGCCTTTGGCGCGTTGGAAACAAGCTCATGATGGCGATGAAATATTTTGTGTTTCCGGGTATTTCGAGCCGCGTTGTGTTCGGCTCTGGTACGATTGAAAAAGTTGCTGATGAAGTTGCCAATCTGGGGCGCAGCAAGGCGCTGGTGCTCTCAACGGGTTTTCAAACCAAAGACGCTGAAAACATTTCCGCCATGCTGGGCGCTCAATCAGCTGGCGTGTTTGCTGGTGCCATCATGCACACGCCGGTTGAGGTGACAGAGCAAGCGTTAAAAATCTTCAACAAGAGTGGCGCTGATTGTCTTGTTGCCATCGGCGGCGGCTCTACCATCGGCCTTGCAAAAGCTATTGCAACCCGCACCGGCGTTGATCAAATCGCGATACCCACTACCTATGCCGGGTCGGAAATGACCGACATTTTGGGCGAAACGAACGCTGGCAAAAAAGTCACCCGCCGCGATGCATCAATCCGGCCTGAAACCGTGATCTACGACACAGATTTAACCCTGTCCCTGCCCGTTCCGATGACTATGACTTCGGCGCTCAATGCTATCGCCCATGCGGTTGAGGGGCTTTATGCCTCCAACAGAAACCCGATCGTGACGATGATGGCGACCGAGGCGATGAAAGCTTTTAAGGCTGGGTTGCCCGTCCTTAAAAACGCCCCGCAGAACAAGGAAGCCCGCGCGCTCACCCAATACGCAGCATGGCTTTGCTCCATCATTCTGGGCCAAAGCGCCATGGCCCTGCACCACAAATTATGCCACGTCATCGGCGGCCGTTTTGATACGCCCCATGCCGACACCCACGCAATATTGCTGCCCCACACAGCCGGTTTCAACGCGGTCGATGTTCCCGAACTGCTCAAACCCGTCAGCGACATTTTTGGTGCAACGCCAGGCATTGGCCTTTGGGAGTTTGCCACAGAACTTGGCGCGCCAACCCGGCTCAAAGATGTAGGCATGAGCGAGAGCGATCTGGACACCGCCGCTCAAATTGCCGTCGAAACACCCTATCCAAATCCGCGCGATTTCAACCGCGATGACATTCGAAACTTGCTTCAAGCCGCATGGGAGGGCGCGAAGCCAGCATACTGATAAAAACAGAAAACCAAGGGAGTGAAGACATGATTACAAGGCGTAAACTCATTAAAAACGCAGCAGCAACAGGTGTTGTTCTTGGCGTTTCCGGGCTTTCAGCCCCCGCAATAGGGCAAGCCAAAAAAATCCGCATTGGCTATGTCAGCCCACAAACCGGCCCGCTGGCTGGCTTTGCAGAAGCTGATGCTTTCACCATTCAGCAGGTCATCGCAAAGATGGCTCAAATGGGCCTGAACGTGGAAATATTGGTCAAGGACAGCCAGTCAAATCCAAACCGCGCCGCCACTGTTGCGCAAGAACTCATCATCGATGACGAGATTGATTTGATGGTTGTTGCCTCGACACCGGAGAACACCAATCCAGTAGCCACCGTGTGCGAAAATGAAGGCATGCCCGTCATTTCCACCATGGCGCCTTGGCAACCCTGGTTCATCGGCCAACAAGGCAACCCCGGCGATCCTTCGTCTTGGAAGCCTTTTGATTATGCCTACCATTTCTTCTGGGGCCTGGAAGATGTCATAGATGTTTTCACCAATATGTGGAGCCAGCTGGACACCAACAAATCCGTTGGCGGCCTGTTCCCCAATGATGCCGATGGCAATGCCTGGGGCGATCCAAATGTTGGTCTGAAACCAGGCCTCGAAGCTGATGGCTTTAGCCTACTCGATCCAGGCAGATACCAGAACCTGACCGATGATTTCTCCGCGCAAATCAACGCTTTTAAAGCTGCTGAGTGCGAAATCGTAACCGGCGTGGTTATTCCGCCAGATTTCACCACATTCTGGAATCAGGCCAAGCAGCAGGGCTTTACACCAAAAGCTGCGACCGTGGCCAAGGCTATCCTGTTCCCGCAAGCTGTCGAGACACTTGGCGATCAGGGCCACAACCTTTCCAGTGAAGTTTGGTGGTCTGCCAACCATCCGTTCAACTCCTCACTAACAGGCGAAAGCGCCGCCGATCTGGCAGCCAATTTCAGTGCGCAAACAGGCCGCCCATGGACCCAGCCCATCGGCTTCATCCATGCGCTGTTTGAAGTGGCAGCGGATGTTCTCAAACGTGCCGATGATCCAACAAATGCCGATGGTGTTGCGGAAGCAATTGGCGCAACCAATTTGAGCACGGTTGTGGGCAAGGTTTCCTGGGATGGGGCAAAACTGCCACCATTTGCAGCCAAAAACGTTTGTAAAACCCCATTGGTTGGCGGCCAGTGGCGTCTAAAAGAGGGCGGTGGATACGATCTGGTGATCGTTGACAACCAAACCTCTCCAGACATTCCAACTGGCGGCGTTATGGAAGCACTCGCATAACCAAACACAGTATTGCGGCGGTCTCAAACCATCTGAGGTCGCCGCATATATAAGCGCACGTCGGTTCGTGCGAGCAGGAACACAATGACGCTCCTCAGTCTTCACAATGTATCCAAAAGCTTTGGCGCACTGAAAGTCACCAATGATGTCAGCTTTACGCTGAATGCAGGTGAAGCGCTTGGTATTATCGGCCCCAATGGCGCGGGTAAATCCACCCTGTTTAACCTCATCACCGGCAATCTGGCGGTTGATAGCGGGCGCATTGATTATGCCGGGCAGAATATAACCAAAACCTCGGCCATGCAGCGCTGCCTGTCTGGCATCGGGCGCTCGTTTCAAATACCGCAGCCCTTTGAAAAGCTGACAGTGTTTGAAAACCTCGTTGTTGCCGCCGCTTTTGGCCGTGACCTGCCCGAGCCTGAAGTGACTGCCAGTTGCGTCGATATTCTGCAACAGACTGAACTGATTGATAAGGCCAATGTGATCGCAGGCAGCTTGAGCCTGCTGGAGCGCAAACGCCTTGAGCTGGCCCGTGCCATGGCCACCAACCCTAAATTACTGCTGCTGGATGAAATCGCCGGTGGGTTGACCGATGCGGAGTGTCAGGCGCTGATTACCACCATTCGCGACATCCATAGCAGTGGCGTCAGCATCATTTGGATCGAGCATGTGCTGCATGCGCTGACAAGCGTGGTGGAGCGCCTCCTTGTGCTCGATTTTGGCAAGGTCATTGAGCAGGGCGAACCCAAAGCCACCATGCAAAGCCCCGAAGTAAAACGAATTTATTTGGGGATTGAATTTTAATGTCCCAATTGCAAACCAAAAACCTGACCGCCTTTTATGGCGATTTTCAAGCCCTGTTCGGCATTGATGTTGCGCTAGAAAAAGGCAAAACAATTGCCATAATAGGCGCCAACGGCGCGGGTAAAACTACCCTGCTGCGGTCCATTTCAGGGGTGCTGCAAAACGCTGCCGACATGGTGACGTTTGAAGGCAAACCCATTGGCGGCCTCTCTGCCGATCAGGTCATGGCAATGGGCGTTGCCATGGTGCCAGAAGGACGGCGTTTGTTCCCGTCCCTCTCGGTTGAAGAAAACCTTCTGGTGGGTGCCTATGGGCGCAAAACAGATGGCCCGTGGAACCTCGACAGCATTTACGAGCTGTTCCCCATGCTAAAAGAACGCCGCACGGCACCAAGTACCGTTTTGTCCGGTGGTCAGCAGCAAATGGTGGCGATTGGCCGTGCACTTATGTCCAATCCGCGCGTGCTTTTATGTGACGAGATTAGCCTAGGCCTGGCACCGGTGGTGATCCGTGACATCTACGCGGCGCTGCCGCGCATCAAAGAATCCGGCGCTTCGGTGGTTATTGTGGAACAGGATATCTCACGCGCCTTATCGGTCTCCGACTATGTTTATTGCATGATGGAAGGCCTCGTGACGCTCAGCGGCAAGCCGTCAGATATTAGCCGCGAAGACATTCATCACGCCTATTTTGGAGACTTGGTATGATCTGGGTCGACACCATCACCCAAGGCATTTTGCTGGGCGGTCTTTATGCCCTGTTTGCCACCGGGTTAAGTCTGGTTTTTGGCATCATGCGGCTGGTCAATCTGGCCCATGGCGATTTTATCATTCTGGGCGCTTATCTCATCCTGTTGCTGGTCACCATGTTGGGGCTGGACCCGTTTTTGGCCGCGCTGGTTGCCGCTCCGCTGATGTTTGTCTTTGGCTGGCTCTTGCAAAAAGTGGTCTTGAACCGCGTGGTTGGAGAGGATATTTTACCGCCCTTGCTGGTCACATTTGGCCTCTCAATCGTTTTGCAAAATGTGCTGTTGGAAGGGTTTTCAGCCGACAGTCAGCGCATTCAGGCGGGTGCGTTGCAAATCAGCTCTATTGATCTGGGCTTCGCCACCGTTGGCACGCTGCCATTGCTCACTTTTGGTTCAGCCATCGCGGTCGTCATAGCCTTGCAACAATTGTTTTACCGCACCAGCCTTGGCCGGGCCTTTCGCGCCACGTCCGATGATCCGGTCACCGCCAGCCTGATGGGCATTCGCCCCAGCAATATTTTCGCCATTGCCACCGGCATCGCCATGGTCGTGGTCACCATCTCTGCGCTCTATCTGGGCATGCGGGCCAGCTTTGACCCAGCCATCGGCCCTGCCCGGCTCATCTATGCCTTTGAAGCCGTCATCATCGGCGGCCTCGGTTCGTTCTGGGGCACATTGGCAGGCGGCATTATCATAGGTGTCGCGCAGGCTCTGGGAGCCGCTATCAATCCTGAATGGCAGATACTGGCGGGCCATGTCGCCTTCCTGGTTGTTTTACTGCTTCGCCCACGTGGCTTGTTCCCAAGGGCATTTGACTGATGGAAAACTCACCCAACTATAAAGTAGAAACCAGAACGCGCGCTTCTAACATTGCGGGCTTTGTGGCGCTCGCCCTGCTGATCATCGCGATATTCCTGCCCGCCTTTGCCAGCCGCAGCGTGGTACAGGACATGTTCTTTATCCTGACTATGTTGGTATTGGCGCAATTCTGGAACCTTTTGGCCGGCTATGGCGGCATGGTTTCGGTGGGCCAGCAAGCTTTTGTCGGCATCGGTTCTTACGCCTTTTTCGGGGCGATTATATTGCTGGGCATAAACCCGGTTGCAGCCGTTTTACTGGGCGGTTTTGCCGCCCTTGCGCTTGCCGTACCAACGGCCTATTTCGCCTTTCGTCTGCAAGGAGCCTATTTCGCTATTGGCACTTGGGTTTGCGCCGAAGTGACCCGCCTTATGGTGGCGCAATGGAAACAGGTTGGCGGCGGCACCGGCACCTCCATGCCGCGCGATGCGCGCAAAGAAATGTGGGGCAGCGACTGGATTGCCACGCTGTTCGATGTAAAAGCATCTGCTGCGCGCGATATTCTGGCCTATTGGCTGGCGCTGGTTTTGGTGGTGCTGACCATTGGCGGCATTTACTGGCTGCTGCGCACCAAGCGCGGTCTGGCACTGGCCGCCGTGCGCGACAATCTGGAAGCCGCTAAATCTGTCGGCGTGGATGCCGTGCGCATGAAGTGGTTTGTGTTTTTGGTGTCAGCCTTTGGCACCGGCATCACCGGCGCTGTAATTTACCTGCAAAAGGCGCGCATTTCACCGGATGCAGCTTTCAGCCTACTCGATTGGACAGCCTATGTGCTTTTCATCGTGGTGATTGGCGGCATTGGCACCATTGAAGGTCCGATCATAGGCGTGCTGGTGCTGTTTGCGCTGCAAACGCTCTTCGCGGATTACGGCACCTGGTATCTGATTTTGATCGGCGTTTTGGGCATTTTAGTCATGCTCTTTGCGCCAAGAGGCATTTGGGGCCTGTTTACCGATAAAACCGGTATCCAGCTCTTCCCCATCAGGCGGCATCTGACCATGCCAGTGACGATGCCAAAAACTATGCCAAAAACTATGCCGGGCAAAAACAACATGAAAAAACCGAGGGAGAAAAATAATGGCTGATATAACCACCGAGGTTCTGATAATTGGAACGGGTCCTGCTGGCTCGGCAACTGCCGCATTGCTATCCAGTTACGATGTCCCCAACATGGCCATCAATCGCCAGCAATGGCTGGCAGACACGCCGCGCGCCCACATCACCAATCAGCGCACCATGGAGGTGCTGCGGGATTTGGGACAGGATGTGGAAGCCGAAGCTTACATGTTTGCCACCAGCCAAGAATATTTGGGCGAGAACGTGTTTTGCGAAAGCCTGGCAGGCGAAGAAATTGGCCGTATGAAAAGTTGGGGCACGCATCCGCTTTCCATGGCCGAGCATAAATTGTCATCGCCATGTTTGATGAACGATCTGCCGCAAACGTTCATGGAACCGCTACTACACCACACCGCATGTTCAAGGGGTACACACTCGCGAATGAGCACCGAATATGTCAGCCATGAGCAGGACAATGAAGGTGTTACAACCACCTGCCGTGACCGGCTGACAGGCCAAACACTGACCGTTCGATCAAAATATCTGGTCGGCGCTGATGGTGGCAATTCCAGGGTTGCTAAAGATCTTGGCCTGCCGTTTGAAGGCGAAATGGGTGTTGGTGGATCAATGAACATCTACTTTAAGGCTGATTTGACCAAATATGTCGCCCATCGCCCCTCAGTTCTTTACTGGGTTATGCAGCCCGGCGCAGATGTTGGCGGCATCGGCATGGGCCTCGTGCGCATGGTCAGGCCGTGGAACGAATGGCTGATTGTATGGGGTTACAACATAAATGAGCCCGCGCCAGAGATTGATGAGGCGATGGCCACGCAGGTTGCGCGGCAGTTGGTTGGTGATCCGGAATTGGAAATTGAGCTGCTTTCGGCCAATACCTGGACCGTCAACAATATGTACGCCACCAACATGCAATCGGGCCGTGTTTTCATTATGGGAGACGCTGCACACCGTCATCCGCCCTCCAACGGACTTGGCTCGAACACCTCCATTCAGGACAGTTTTAACCTCGCCTGGAAGCTGGCAATGGTGCTCAAAGGTCAGGCTGGCCCTGGTTTGCTGGACACCTACACCGAGGAACGCGCGCCCATTGCCAAACAGATTGTAACCCGCGCCAACCAATCCATTGGCGAGTTTGGCCCCATTTTTGAGGCCCTTGGCATGAATGGCAGCATCAATCCGGCCAAAATGAAGGCAAATATGGATGCGCGGACCAAAAGCTCCGAAGCTGCCGAGAAGCAACGCGCTGCTCTACGCGAGGCCATTGCGTTCAAAAAATACGAGTTTGATGCCCATGGCGTGGAGATGAACCAGCGCTATAATTCCGATGCCATTTTGACCGATGGACAGATCGAGCCAAACTTCAAACTCGACAAGGAACTACACTATCAACCCACCACATGGCCCGGTGCCCGCATTCCTCACGTTTGGCTGTTCGATCAGCAAGGCCATCAGCACTCAACGCTCGACCTTTGTGGCCACGGAAAGCTGACCGGAATTACCGGTATTGGCGGCGAGGCTTGGGCTGAAGCTGCGCAAAAACTGTGCGCTGAGATGGGTGTTGAATTTAATGTCCATATCATCGGGCCACGACAAACTTATTCAGATCATACCGGCGATTGGGCCCGGGCGCGTGAGATTGGCGACACCGGCCTCATCATTGTGCGACCCGATCATCATGTGTGCTGGCGTAAGGATCAAATGGTTTCCAACCCATTGGAAACACTACGCAAAGCCCTAACTTCAGTTCTGTCCAAATGAGCGATTCTATGAAAATTGATAAGGTAGATTTTTTCACCGAAGAAAATTCAATCGACGTGGTTGTGAGCCGCAACAGTGAGGCAAAAGATGAGCGCCTCAAAGAAGTCATGGCCGTTATCACGCGCAAATTGCACGAAGCGGTTCGGGAAATTGAGCCGACGCAGGATGAGTGGTTCAAAGCTATCATGTTCCTCACAGACACGGGCCATATGTGCGATGAATGGCGGCAGGAATTTATACTGCTATCCGATGTTTTGGGCGTGTCTATGCTGGTGGATGCGGTGAATAACCGCAAGCCTTCAGGCGCTTCTGAGAGCACCGTTATGGGCCCGTTTTATGTTGAGGGTGCCCCGGAGCTGGAAATGGGTGCTAATATCTGCCTTGATCAAAAGGGCGAGGACATGCTCATCAGGGGCCGCATTCTTGATGGTGAGGGCAACCCAATCAGCGATGCGTTGATTGATGTCTGGCAGGCCAATGATGAGGGCTTTTATGATGTTCAGCAAAAAGGCATTCAGCCAGAATACAATCTGCGCGGCCTGTTCCGCACAGGCCCCGATGGAGAGTATTGGTTCCGGGCAGTAAAACCCAAATTCTACCCCATTCCAGATGATGGGCCCGTAGGCAAACTCCTGGGTCAGCTAGGCCGACACCCCAACCGCCCTGCGCACCTGCACTACATCATCAAAGCCGAGGGTTTCCAGTCACTAACGACACACATCTTCGACCCCGATGATCCATATATCGGTTCTGATGCTGTGTTTGGTGTGAAAGAGAGCCTTTTGGCAAAATTCGACAAGATTACAGATGCTTCGCGTGCGGCGGAGCTGGAGTTTGACGGTTGGTTCTGGCAGGTTGAGCATGATTTTGTGCTGGCAAAAGCATAAAACTCAAAAATATTTACCCCAATGAAGGCCTGCCTGCTCGCAGGCCTTCATTTTTGAGTGAGTTACCTCACATTAGGCAGTACTACCTCTTGCAAAAAGGATCGGTTTTTGCAACTCAAAGGCCATTGGTAGTCTGTCTTTGAATACAATCCAAAGCGCTTGATTTAATACATAAAATTTCTGCTTAGATGAGTTGCTCATTACGCGGTTGTTGAAGGCTGATTATTGGAAATTATAACCTACCTAYTTTGGAATGAGCCAYTATGCGACTGAACCCGACTTTACCCGATGTCACYTTYAAAATGCGYGTACGCGAYGARACAATTGARGGKCCWAACCCYTWYCGYTGGGATGAMAAAACMACRGCWGATTTCTTTGGCGGCAAACGYGTAATCCTGTTTGCATTGCCTGGTGCCTTCACMCCCACCTGCTCAACCTATCARTTGCCMGGCTTTGAGAAGATGTCYGATGACTTTCGCAAGCACGGCATCGAAGCTATTTATTGCCTGTCCGTCAATGACGCCTTCACAATGAATAAATGGGCTGAGCACCAGAAAATCGAAAACATCACTGTTATTCCAGATGGMTCCGGTGAGTTCACACGTAAAATGGGCATGCTTGTCCAGAAAGACAATCTGGGTTTTGGTATGCGGTCTTGGCGCTATGCTGCAATCGTAAATGACGGTGTTATTGAAGCTTGGTTTGAAGAACCAGGTCTGTGCGATAATTCTGAGGGCGATCCCTACGGCGAATCTAGCCCGGAAAACCTGATGAAATGGCTCAACGCTTCAGATAAGTAGTTTGATAGGTTCGGTTTTATCCAAAGATAAGGGCGCTTTTGGTGCCCTTATCTTCCCGGAAATGAGGGCTCATTCAGCCGTTTTAAATGACTTAAGCACCTGTGCTTGCAAGTACGTGCATACTTTCAATAGCAAGAGCGCCGCCAATACAAATGGCTGCAATTCCGATTGCCGCCTTTGTAGCCGTTGGTATCCAACCCTGATATTTTTGCAGTCTGCCAAGCGGCAAGCTTACAATARCTGTTAGCACTGCCATACCCAAAATAGAGCCAATGCCAAATGAGAGCAGATAGGCAAAAGCCTGCCAAATAGAATCTGCWGTWGCYGACATRAGAATMAGGAAACCAGCGGAACCGGCTAAGCCGTGCATCAAKCCCACAGAGAAGACAAAACCCTTACCAGATACCACCGCCGATTTATGGGGATGCTGGTGCTGGCTTTCCTTATGCGGCACTGTATCGTGAAGGTGGCTGTGCACATGAATGTGCCTGGAACCATCATGCATATGAGAATGAAGATGGATTTTTTCGCGGCGCATACGCCACAGTAAATGGCCACCAAGAATGATGATCATCAGCCCAACGACCATCTCCATCCCAGCTTCCATCTGCCCGGAAACCGATATCCCAAAATAATAAACCGCTATACACGCTGCAAACAGAGAAACTGTGTGACCAAGACCCCAAATGGCACCACGAGCAAAAATGGCACGCCGACCATCACGGTGGTTATGCAAGGTTGTCACCGCGGCCAAATGATCAGCTTCCAAGGCATGCCCCATGCCAATTAAGAAACCCAGAGGTAGAATTGAAAAATATTCCATAAGCTCCCTATGTTCGCAATGCCGTTGAAATGGCAAGCAGAAAATTTGCGCGCCCGTCACTGATGTAAAAAGCTCTAGAAATGAGCCGTTTGATCAATACAAGAAACCTACAGGTTGGAGAACACGGACCTGCTTTTAATAGGTTAGAATCCGGCTGGACTTGATCAAACACATACAATGAACAGTTATTTTTCTTACACATTTCTATTTCTAACTATTTGGTAAATATCGCTTTATCGGCAATACATTCACGCCTTCTCCCTCGGTTAACAGCAAAATCGTCAATTTTCACAATATTTACGGGATCACATAACGCACGTAGCTTTGCACATTGTTCAAGATGATCAAAAGAGCCCTGACAATGAGTGTGATAACAAAACTTACCTCTAAGCAGAAAGCCAAATTGCCACAATATGTCGAGCAGTGGACTACATATGAACACTGCACGGAGCCAGCTGATCGCCCCAAAGCAGAGCGCGCCCTTTTTGATATATATGCACGGGCAAATTTTTCTAAGCCGGACATTATATGGTTCCAGAGCCCTGCAGAAATGTGTCGTGCAGCCAGCCTTCAAGAAGGAGCTCCGGTAAAGAAGCAGATTTGGGATTTGGTAAAAAAGAATGTCGAAATGCAAACCTACAAACTGGTTGAGACTGCACCAAGTGTAGAAATTATTTTGGGCCTTAAAAATCAGATCCACAGTCAGATCAAGAATCATGTCAGCAAACAGGTTATGCTGTTGTCAAAGAATGAGCTCAACAGCTGTATTTTTGGCCAAAATGATGCTTCGCTGTTGTCGGTTTATCAATTTTATCGCGACGAATTTAAATTACACGAAGAAACAAAAGCGGTTTCTGCATTGTGGGATTTATGCCAGTCAGCCGGATGGGCATTGCCCTATGATGGCACCTGCCTGGTAAGTGAGCGGCCACAAGACCTCCAATTTGATGATCAAGGGTTGCTGCATTGCGAAGATGGTCCCGCCATTTTATACCGTGATGAATTTGCCATTTATTCTTGGCATGGGACCCAACTTCCAAAGCGCTTCATTATGGACCGGGCAAGTATTGACCCCGAAGAAATTATTACATTGGAAAACCAGCAGCAACGCGCAGCAGCGGCAACAGCTGCAGGGTGGAAACGCATGATAGAAAGCCTTGATCCCACAATTATAGATTCTGCTGCAAACGGTGCCATATTATTTGATGCAAAACTGCCGGGTCGAACTGCACCAACCAGATTTTTATACGATCACCCGCCTTCCAAAGAGCCAATTTTGGCAGAGGTCGCCTCAACATTCCAAGATATTTGGGATGCCCAAATGTGGTATGCCTTGCGCGGGCGAGCATCGGTTTAATCAAAGCCTCGCGACAATACCGATAAGAATCAACCTAGGTGTTTACCGCGCTACAAATTCTACAAAATACCCGGCAAATTCAACCCGTTTTCTTTTGCGCAGTCTATGGCCACCTCGTAGCCCGCATCAGCGTGGCGCATGACACCGGTTGCTGGGTCGTTCCAAAGGACGCGCTCTAGCCTACGGTCGGCATCTTCTGAGCCATCACAACAAATCACCATGCCAGAGTGTTGAGAGAACCCCATTCCAACACCGCCGCCATGGTGCAAAGATACCCAGGTTGCTCCGCTTGCGGTGTTCAACAATGCATTAAGCAATGGCCAATCTGAAACAGCGTCAGAACCATCTTTCATGGCTTCAGTTTCGCGGTTTGGTGATGCAACAGAGCCAGAGTCCAAATGATCACGGCCGATGACAATGGGTGCAGACAATTCGCCATTTCTCACCATTTCATTGAATGCCAAACCGAGTTTATGCCGCAACCCAAGCCCAACCCAGCAAATACGCGCTGGCAACCCCTGGAACTCAATACGTTCGCGTGCCATATCGAGCCAATTGTGAAGATGCTCATCTTGAATAAGCTCTTTTACCTTGGCATCTGTCTTGTAGATATCTTCTGGGTCACCAGACAACGCACACCAGCGAAACGGGCCAATGCCCCGACAAAATAGTGGGCGAATATAAGCTGGAACGAAACCCGGAAAGGCAAAGGCGCGCTCTAAGCCTTCGTCCAATGCCACTTGGCGAATATTATTACCATAGTCGAACGTCGGAATGCCTTTATCCCAAAAATCAGCCATCGCCTGAACGTGTATTCTCATGGAAGCTCGAGCGGCCTTTTCAACGGTTTTTGGCTCGCTTTCCTGTTTCATCTGCCATTCCGCGACGCTCCAACCCAAAGGCAGATACCCGTGTATCGGATCATGAGCACTTGTTTGATCCGTTACAATGTCAGGTCTAATACCGCGTTTCACAAGTTCTGGAAAAATGTCGGCTGCGTTGCCAATCAATGCGACAGATTTAGCTTCACCAGCTTTTGTCCATTTTTCGATGAGCGCCAATGCATCATCAAGCGTATTGACCTTTTCGTCTACGTAACGCGTGCGCAAACGGATATCCACTCTCGTTTCATCGCACTCAACCGCCAGGCAGCAGGCCCCTGCCATCACTGCGGCCAGCGGCTGAGCGCCGCCCATGCCACCCAGGCCACCGGTCAAAATCCATTTGCCTTTCAAGTCACCATTATAGTGTTGGCGACCTGCTTCCATAAAAGTTTCATAGGTTCCCTGGACGATGCCCTGGGTGCCAATATAGATCCAGGAACCGGCTGTCATTTGGCCATACATGGCCAAGCCTTTTTTATCCAATTCGTTAAAATGATCCCATGTTGCCCAATGGGGAACGAGGTTGGAATTAGCGATTAAAACACGCGGCGCATCCTTGTGGGTTCTGAAAACGCCAACGGGCTTGCCGGATTGAACCAGTAAGGTTTCATCATCCTCAAGTTCTTTTAGGCTTGCGACGATCTTGTCGAAATCCTGCCAGGTACGAGCC